>JAILCB010000233.1 GCA_024680595.1 Lachnospiraceae bacterium
CTCAAAGCCTGCACCCGGAAAGGGTTGGCTGCAGGAGCCGGAAGAGGAGGCCGCGGATTTCGTCCATGAATCTCAGGGGGCTTTTGATGCCGGCTATCTGGAGCTGGGAGGGTCTGTACAGACGGATTTGGTCTACGGCATTGACGGGCTCATTTGCAAGGAAGTCTTTCTGCAGGTCTACGGGGCTTTTCTGGCTGCAGCCGAGGACAATGGCAAGCTTCCGCCTGATAAGGAAATAAAAGGGATTCTCTACTCCTTTATTAGCGATTATGCGGACTATACGGTGGGACGCAGGATTCGGGAGCAGCTGGATCCCTCCTATGACTTTGCCCTGAGACTGGTTATGGATTCGGACTTTAGCGACCTGTCCTATCTGGACGGCTATGGGGAGTATGTGGATGAAGGGATAAGGCGGACGGCGGCCTATATTAATAGCCTCCCTGAGGAGAAGATTCACAGGATGGCGGATGCTTTTACAGAGGGTTTCCGCCTGGGCTTTATTAATACAGGTAAGGATTTGTCCAAGAAGCGGACGGTGAATATCCGCTATCATCTGGGCTTTGAGAGGGTGGTCCGCGCGGCCGTTGAGAATTTCAGGAAAATGGGATTAAAGGCTACGATTTACCGGCGGGGCCTCCATGCCGCCGTGAGAAACGGCATGAACCTGGTGGGTTATTCCGGGGCCCGGGTCAACCGGCAGATGGACTTTGACCACAGGGAGGATAATGCCCTCTTCCTGGACAAGGCTTTTATGGATAGAAAACTATTCGTGACTGAGGAAGTCTATGAGGAGATGGCGGTGCTGGCGGGAGAATTTGCGGGACCGGCCCTGCTGGACATTTTTGGGGAGGATCCTTTCCTGCCCAAGGAATGCAGGGAAGCCTATCATTTAAGCCCTTCCCAGCAAAAGCTCTCCGTGAAGCTGGCGGCACAGACCGGCAGCCTTGTGAACCGCTATATCAGGGGGGATGAGCGGTCCTTCACTATCATATCCTTCCCTGTGCCGGATATTGGGGACAAGTTTGAGCAAATCTTTGATGCTACGGTGGACCTGAATACCCTGGACTATGACAGGTATAAGGAAATGCAGCAGAGGCTAATTGAGACCCTGGAGCGGGGCAGCCGGGTGGAGGTAAAGGGCCGAAACGGCAATCGGACCAATATTACCGTGTCCCTCATGAAAAGGAAGAATCCTGAGAAGGAGACGGTTTTTGAGAATTGTCTGGCGGATGTGAATATTCCTGTGGGAGAGGTTTTCACTTCCCCCTCCCTGCCCGGGACCGATGGGGTTTTGCACGTATCGGAGGTTTATCTGAACGGACTCCGCTTTGAGAATCTGGAGTTCCACTTTAAGGATGGCTTTGTGACGGATTACTCCTGCACGAATTTCCAGTCGGAGGAAGAGAACCGGAAATATATTAAGGATCATATTCTCCACCATTATGAGAGCCTTCCCATAGGGGAATTCGCCGTGGGTACCAATACTACGGCCTATCGCATGGCAAAGGATTATCAGATATTCTCCCGGCTGGAAATCCTGATTGCGGAGAAAACGGGACCCCACTTTGCCCTGGGGGACACTTGCTATAGCAGGTCCGAGGATATCCGGGTCTATAATCCGGACGGCAGGGAGATTGTCTCCAGGGATAATGAGCATACAGAGAAGCGCAGGACTGACCCGGATTTCCAATATTATGAATGTCATACAGACATTACTATTCCCTATGACGAACTGGATTCCATTGTCTCTATCGATGGGGAGGGGAATCGCTATCCAGTCATAGAGCAGGGCCGGTATGTGGTGGCCGGGACGGAGGAGCTGAATCTGCCCCTGGATTAAGGGGGAAATCCCCCTCTTCTTATAGAAAGATTGACGAATCCGCAAGGAATCTCTATAATTGTTCGGAAACATTTAATTGAACACCCTTTTCGGCTGTGCAGACAGCCGTATCGGAAGGAGAAATATGGCTAAGGTAGGCATTATAATGGGGTCCGATTCTGACATGACAGTAATGTCAAAAGCGGCATCCATGCTGGATGAATTGGGCATTGACTATGAAATGAATATTATCTCCGCCCATCGGGAGCCCGGAACCTTTTTTGAGTGGGCCAAGAGTGCGGAAAGGAAGGGCATTAAGGTTATTATTGCGGGAGCGGGAATGGCGGCCCATCTGCCCGGTATGTGTGCGGCGATTTTTCCTATGCCGGTCATCGGGGTACCTCTCTATTCCAAGTCCTTAAACGGAGTGGATGCCCTATACTCGATTCTGCAGATGCCCCCGGGAATTCCGGTGGCTACGGTAGCCATTGACGGGGCCAAGAATGCGGCATTAATGGCGGCCCGTATCCTGGCGGTCTCTGACGAGGCTCTGCTGCAGAAGCTGAAGGCTTATAGCTCAAAGCAGGCAACAGCTGTGGAGAATAAGGACAAGAAGCTAAAGGAAGTGGGCTGGAGAGCCTATCTGGAGGCCAAAGAGTAAGGATTGGGACTACTGATAACTGGGGTGATATCCTAAATCGACAGGAGTGATATATGGATTATAAAGCAGCCGGCGTTGACAAAGAGGCCGGATATAGAGCTGTTGAGCTAATGAAGCAATATGTAAAGGAGACCAACCGGCCGGAGGTTTTGGGCGGACTGGGAGGCTTTTCGGGGGCCTTTTCCCTCAAACCTTTTATGGGAATGAAAAAGCCTGCATTAGTGTCCGGAACGGACGGTGTGGGGACAAAGCTAAAGATTGCCTTTCAGCTGGACCGGCATGACACAATAGGGATTGACTGCGTGGCCATGTGTGTAAATGATATTGCCTGTGCCGGAGGTGAGCCCCTCTTTTTCCTGGACTATATTGCCTGTGGAAAGAATATACCTGAGAAGATTGCCACCATTGTGAAGGGGGTGGCTGAGGGCTGTAAGCAGAGCGGGGCCGCCCTGATTGGCGGCGAGACCGCGGAGATGCCGGGCTTCTACGAGGAGGATGAGTACGATCTGGCGGGCTTTGCCGTGGGAATCGTGGATGAGGACGCCCTTGTGGACGGGTCCACAATTGCCGAGGGAGATGCCCTCATCGGTATTGCCTCCAGCGGCATCCACAGCAATGGCTATTCTCTGGTCAGGAAGATTTGCACAATGACCGACAAAGGCCTGAACCGGTATTACGATGCTTTGGGGTCATCCCTGGGCGATACCCTGCTCACTCCCACAAAGATCTATGTGAAGGCCCTGAGGGCCGCCCGGGACAAGGGGATTGTGCTCAAGGGCTGCAGCCATATTACAGGAGGCGGATTCTATGAGAATATTCCCCGTATGCTGCCGGACGGGATTGTGGCCGAGGTGAAAAAGGGATCCTATCCCATACCGCCTATTTTTGGCATGCTGGAAAAGGACGGGGGAGTCCTGGAAGAGGAAATGTACGGTACCTTTAATATGGGTATCGGAATGGTGGTCTGTGTGGACAAAGCGGATGTGGACCCTGTTCTGGAGGCCATTCGGGGGGCGGGAGAGGACGCCTACCTGATTGGCAGTACAGTAAGCGGCGACAAGAAGGGCGTGAAGCTCATATAGAAAGGGCCGTATAATCTGTAGAAATAAAGGGAACAGGATGGTCTGAGATCCTGCGGAAGGCTGAGATGCAAAAAGGCCGGCTTGGAGCCCCGGGCAAGGGCAGGATACAGAAGGCCCGGGAAATCTGTAGAAACATAGGAAACAGGATGACTTGAGATCCTGCGGAAGGCCGGGATGCAAAAAGGCCGGCTCGGAGCCTTGGGCAAGGGCAGGATACAGAAAGACCCGGGAAATCTGTCGAAACATAGGATACTGGATGACTTGAGATCCTGCGGAAATGCGGGATCTGCAAGGGTTAATATAGGGAAGGTCCCCGGACTGGGGACAGGAAAGCTGGAAAATTGCTTTCAGGACGAAGGAGCGGATTCATGCTGAGAGTTGCAGTATGTGTATCGGGAGGCGGGTCAAATCTCCAGGCCCTCATTGATGCGAAGGCAGAGGGAAGACTGGGACAGGCGGAGCTTGTCCGGGT
>JAILCB010000239.1 GCA_024680595.1 Lachnospiraceae bacterium
TTTCTGCCCGGCCCGCCATCTGCCGTCGTGTCCGGCCCTCCTACCTCTGACGAAAGCGTAATCGTGGAAGCGTTCCCGTCCGAACCGCCATCTGCCACCTCATCTGCAAGGGGTCCCCCTGCGGAAACCAGGGGTCTAAGCCTCTTAAATCTATAGAGTGCGGTCAGGGCAAGCACTATAGCTATGCCGACAGTCACGCTTATCAAATGAAAGGGAATGCCCGTAAATAAGAGGCAGCAGGACAGAAGGGCATAGAGGGAGAGTCCCGCCGGATAGGCCAGAAGCCCCAGCCAAAGGAAGTCCATGCCCTGCCGGATGAGGGAAATAAAGGCAAATCCCAGCAGGAAAAGGAATAGAATCACCAAAACCTGTCTCAGGAAAAAGCCCCCGGTCACTCCATCTATAACCGATTTCAGAGAAACCTCCGCCTTATCTCCCATGTCCGCCAGATTCCTATAGGTCTCCTCCCCCATGAGATAGAGGTCCTGATTAGCGCCCCATACAGCCACATAGGTCTCCGACTCCGGGAAATCCTCTATTCTCACATAAATATCCGGAAAGAAGTCCTTGGGCTTCTTTGCCACCGCCTTCCGCTCCGCATAGGACTGATAATACCAGGAATACCAGAAGGCGCTGGCCTGCTGCACATGCTCCTCATTCAAGGGGAAGGAGTAACGCAGCATATCATTGGCGATACCCAGGTGAAGAAAGCTCTCCTGCCTAGGCCCCAGGACATTTGCCACATCCTCCCCCTTCAAAAGGCTGCCGTCAATCTCCACCTCTCCCGCATACTGACGGAACCAGCGGGTATAGTCATTCTCAATTAGATAATTCCTGTCGAAGGGATTACCATCCTCCTCATCCCGTCCATAGGTACCATATTCATCATAGGTTTTGACCTCAGAGGCCACCTTAACCCTCTTGCCCCGGACTAAGAGTCTGAGTAGGAGATCCGGATATCGTCCGTCCTCTATAAAGGACTCATGATACATGGACTGGCTGTCATAATGCAAAAGATCCACGCTCTTGTTCAAATGGCTATAGATAAAGAAAAGATTCAGAATAAGCAGCAGAAATGCAATAATAAGGCCTGCCGCCATGTATTTATTCTTCCTAATGGTTTCCAGCATAATACTCACATTTCCCCGCTCTGCTCTTGCTTCCCGGCCTTTCTGTGTCTCAGATTCTTCAAATAGTCAAAGATAAGCCCAATACTGTCCCTTTCCAGAATGCAGATAAGAACCGTACTAATGAGGCAAACTGCGAGAGAAACGAGATAATTCTCCATGAAAGCCCCACTGGCGGCGCAGCCGATTAATAAAGCCGCTTCCAGACCGGTCCGCAGGTAATCATAGCCCACCCGGTAAACCCGTTCTGAAAAGAAGGAGCCCACCGCAAAGTAGATGAGGTAGGACAGACCTGTTGTCATAGCGGCCCCAATGCCCCCAAAAATCGGGACCAGCAGGGCATTTCCCGCCACGTTACTGACAATAGCCAGGACAGAGGCCAGATTCAGATACATATTCTTCTTTTGAAATTTAATACCCTGCACCGTGATTTCAAACATCATGGCATAAATCGGCATCAGGGTCAGGAAGGGAATCACCCTGTCCGCCCCCCGATAGGACTGGCCCAATAAAAGCACCACCACTTTCCGGAAAAGGATAAGGCCGATAGCCAGTCCCGAGCAGAAAAAGCGGATGAGATTATAGGCCTTGCGAAAGAAAGCCTTGGTAGACTCCTCTTCCTCGTTCTCATACTTCTCCATGGCCACCGGCGACCAATAGGCCAGAAAGGTATTCTTGAAGGTAATGAGAAGGACCATGATCTTCATGGCCGCGCTGTATATTCCCAGCTCTTCATAATTGGCCCAGGTCCTGAGGGCCACCCTATCACAGGAGGACAAGAGCCACTCCATGAGAAGAATGAGAATGAAGGGAAAGCCATAGCGCATGAGCTCTCTCTGAGAAAAGCGGACGGTCCCCCGCTGCCGGCCCTTATCTCTCTTTTGCCTCAGATAATAGCGGATAGCCAGAAAGAGCGTGGTAGAGCCCCAGGACAGGGTCATGGCATATAGCACCACCCGGAAATCATTTCCCAGAAAACGGAAAGCCACCACAATCAGCAGAATATTCAGAACCTTCTGGGTAATATTAATATTGGAATAGAGCTTGCCATTCTGCTCCATCCGCACATCCAGAAAGAGGAAGCGCTCGAAAACGGAAATCACGGTATAGAGAATTACCAGGGCCGTAATATCCGGTCCGGACCTCTCAAAGAGATAGTGATTCACCTGGGGGGCAAAAATGAGATATATACAGATTAAAAAGGATACAATCCCCAGAGAGGGGAGGAGGCACTGCCTGAGAAGGCTCTGTCTGTCCGCATCCTTCCTATAGTAATACCGGATAAAGGCCTGATCCATGCCCAGAATGGCAAAGATATAGATACAGGATACGGCCGTTTCAAACATGCCCGTCCGGCCGTACTCATTAGTTGACATAAGTCTGGTGGCCAGGGGTGTCTGCACAAAGCCCAATAGCAATACTATGAAATTTCCATAAAAATAAGTCAAAAAACCGCTAACTGCGGACTTCTTTTTTTTCATAAAAACCCAATACAGGAAACCCACCGGGCCATAAAGCATCCTTGTCAGGGTGACACCATGCCGGGGCTCTTTCGTCTGTCAAACTGCCTTTCCCGCAGGCAGAGCCTGTCCGGCGCAGGCGGCAGCTTTCACCCTGCCCTATCACTTTCTCCGCAGGCAGAGCCTTTCCGGCGCAGGCGGCAGCTTTCACCCTGCCCTATCACTTTCTCCGCAGGCCTAGCCTTTCCGGCGCAGGCCCCAGCTTTCTCCCTGCCTACCGCTTTCTCCGCAGGCAGAGCCTTTCCGGCGCAGGCAGCAGCTTTCACCCTGCCCTACCGCTTTCTCCGCAGGCAGAGCCTGTCCGGCGCAGGCGCCAGCTTTCACCCTGCCTATCGCTTTCTCCGCAGACCTAGCCTTTCCGGCGCACGCCCTGCCATTGTCAGATGGCCTTCCTAGTTCAGAATCCTGTCATAAACCTCCAGGTGCCGCCTGAGATAAGCGTCCTGGGTATAATTGTCCCGAAATCTATTATAGAAATATTCCTGCTCCCGCGAAAGCCGGTCCGGATCCGTCATAATAGACCTTACATAGGAAACCGCCTTGCCCGGATAATTCTTGGAATACAGATTCTCCCTTCTGCCAATCACCTCCGGCAGTCCGCCCACAGCTGTGGAAAGAAGGGCACATTTCCGGCTCATAGCCTCCACTGCAGCCTTGCCAAAGGACTCAAATTGAGAGGTCATTATGAAGAGATCCAGCCCATAATAGAAGTCGCTAATCTCCTCCTGGGTCAGATCCTCCCGATAATCCAGATTATCCTCCCCCACAATCTCCCTTAAATCAGTAACCAGCTTATCCGCCTTCTCCCTATCCCCTTTCTCGAAGAGTGAAAGCACCAGGCCCACCTGAAATCTCAGACCCGCATCCCACAAAGTCTTCACTAGAACCGGCACATAGGGCCAGTCCTTTTCCACGCAAATCCGGCCGGCAAATCCCAGCTTGAAGACTCCGCCCCGCTTCTTTCGTCCCTCGTCATAGCTTTCAAAGACATCGCTAACTGTGTTGGGAATAACGGAAATAGGCCGGATGTCCGTATTCTTCTCCCATAAACTGGCATTCCTGTCCGTAGTCGTGACTAGCATACGGCTCCCCCTCAATACGGGAAACATGAAGAGCTGAGACCGTTTCCGGTATCCGAAATACATTCCCCTGTCCGTATAAATATAAGGAATCCTGGGAAACAGACGGCGAATGAAGCCGTAGGTAATCAGGGACTCTGACATTTCAATATGAATGAGCCGGGGCTTTTCCTCCCGAATTATAGCCTGGAAAGCCTTTATTCGCTTTAGGAGGTTGGGCAGACGCCTCTCCCCCATGGGATAGGTCCGAACCCGAAAGGAATAGTCCCGGGCCTTCTGCTTTAAGAGCCTGGGACAAACCACCACGGGTACGTACCCCGCCTCCGGATGCCTCATTAGGGCGTCACATATCTGAAAGGTGGAAAGCTGGGCCCCGCCCGGCAAATCCAAAGGATATTCCATTAAATATAGAATCTTCTGTTTCTTCATAGATATCACCATAGATAGTTTTTCTGCAAAATATAGGTCTATCCAAACCCCTACTGCCAGATCTCCCTCACGGCCTGTCCTGATAGGACCTCTAATCGAGCATGGGGGATACCCCACTACCTGATTCAGGTCTCGCCCACATCTCAGGCCCTTCGGGCCTTCGATGATGGGATGTCGCCAAGGCCTCGCTGGCGTGCAGGCACGCCGATGAGGCTTTGGCTTGTAGCCTACACAGAAAACGGACCGCGACCGGATCCTTGCCACAAAATCTCTCACGGTCTGTCCTGATAGTTTTTCTGCAGAATATAGGGTGCCCTGGAAAGAGGCCCGGAAGCGAAATTCTTCTTCTCCCCCTTCAGCAAAGCCTCCGAAAGCTCAATGAAACGAACCGCCGCCACCCTGGGATTCCAGCGCTCCTTCATATTGAAATAAGCCCGTCTCCCCATTTGCTTCATCAAATTCCTATCCTGCAGGAGGGTACGGAGTCTCCCGGTTAAACTGTCCAGGCTGCCGCTCTGAAAAATAAAGCCATTATGGCCGGACTGAATGAGAAAAGGAGTCGCCCCCGCCACATGGGTGGCAATCACCGCGCAGCCTGCGGAAAGGGCTTCATAAATCACCGACCCCCACCCTTCCAGATGGTTACTGGTCATGACAAAGATATCCGCCCTCTCCATCTCCTCCCGGGTCTCCTCAGGGCTCAGAAAGCCCTTGAAAAGGGTTCTGTCACACAAGTGAAAGCTCTTCACAAGCCTCTTTATCTTCTTCTCTTCCTTTCCGTCTCCCACAAAAATTATCTGAAAATCAAAGCCCTCATCCCTGCATTTCTTGGCTGCTTTCAGAAATAGATCCGGCCGCTTCAATTTAATAAAGCGTCCCGCCCAGAGAATACGGGGAATCCTGTTCCTGTCCTTCAGGCGCCGAAGCTTCTCGTAGGACAGCTTCTCCCCCTCCGGGAAATAACCGAATTTGTAGCACTTGCCTAGATAGGACCGGAGAAAACGGTAGTCCGATGCGCAATAGGCTCCCGCCGCCAGAATATACAGCTCCTTATTCCGGTTCCTATAATGATTATGATAGAACTTCTTTGCAAGACGGGGAATCAAAACCTTGATTCTCCCCTCCTTTAAGGGGCGCTCCGAATACCGGAAGGTCAGGCGGTTTCTCTCCAGCCTCTCCTCAATGAAAAGCTCCGGGGCCGTACCCATAATGACGACATCACTATTTAGCCCCAAATCCAGGGCCTTGTCATAATTCTCATCGGAAGCATAGCTTTTCAGCACATAGGAGGGGGCTTCCCTCCCCCAGCCCATTTCCGACCGGAACTCCTCCATGGGCTCCGTCTCCACAAAGGTAAAGCCGTCCCCCAATAGAGAATAGAAAGCGTTACAAAGCGCCTCCTGATGATGATTGAAATAGTTGGAAAAAAAGGTAAGTGTTTTCATTATTTTGTCCAATCAGAAAAACCGGATCCCGCCATTCACTCATTCCGCAGGATACTCCCTTAATTCAAAATCGCGGAATCCATCAGTCGTGAAGGGAAGCCTCTCCCGCCATTCTCTCTCAAACCAGCAGATACTTGACCAATTCAAAGGCAATGCATTCCAACAGGTACAGTCTGCTGTAACCGTTCTCCCTATAGATCCGGTATCTGCGCAGAATCCGCTCCGGCACTTCCCTTAGGGGAATCCGGTTACTGACCCCTCCCATCTGAAAATTAGCCAGAACCTTGTGTATAGCTACAATCTTGTATCCCGCCCTCTTGACCCGGAAGTAGAGATCCATATCGTCACTAATATTGCGGCAGCGATAGCGGAAACAGTCGTAAACCTCCCTTTTCACGAACTGGGTCGGATGATTCCAGTCCCGGCTGGTGGTAAAGGGCCGCACCTTTGCCCTTTTCACAAAGGTTTTCCCCCCTGTCATATGCATACGGATATCGGCAAAGGCCAGGTCACAGCCCTCTCTCTCAAAAACTCTCACCATGGTCTTCACGGCATGGGGCTCATACCAGTCATCACTATTAATAATACCTATCAAATCCCCGGAGGCCCATGAAATTCCCTTATTCATGGCATCATAGATACCCTTGTCAGGCTCCGACCGGACAAGGAAGCGAAAACCCCTCTTCTCCAGTCTCTCCCGATAGGACTCGCAGATTTCCAGGGTCCTGTCCTGACTCCCCCCGTCCACAATGAGATACTCTATATTGTCCGCAGTCTGCTTCAGAACCGACTCAATGGTGCGGCCAATGGTCTTCTCAGAATTATAGCAAACCGTGATGATGCTGGTTAACATAATCTATGTCGCCCTCCAAATCCCTGTCTCTTCAATCCGAAATTAAATATGTCTTCCATGAATAACTCAAAAGCCCTCCGTGGAGTCCTCGGCATTGAAAATGACCAGAATTGTCTGCAGCAATAGCTTCATATCCAATAGAATACTGAAGTTCTCAATATAGAGCAAATCCAGAATCAGCTTGTCCCTGGAGGTGGTATTATAGCGTCCCATAATCTGGGCATAGCCTGTGAGCCCCGCTTTCATGCGCAGGCGGTAGCGGAACTCCGGCATCTCCCTCTCGTATTCACTGATATTCTCCAGCATCTCGGGTCTCGGCCCCACCAGGGACATATCCCCCCTGATAATATTCAGAAACTGGGGCAGCTCATCGATACGGTACTTGCGGAGCACCCTCCCCACCCTGGTAATCCGGTCGTCATCCTTAGTCACAGAGAAATTCTTCACATTCTCCCGCATGGTGCGGAACTTGTAAATCTCAAAAACCCGTCCGTGAATGGTGGCCCTCTTCTGCCGGAAAAAGACCTTGCCCCTATCCTCCAGCTTTATGGCAATTGCCGTAATCAGGAATAGGGGGCTTAGGAGAATCAGGAAAAAGAGGGAGACAAAAATGTCCGATAAACGTTTCATGATTCTCTGCTCAAAGGTCATCTTCCTGGCCGTATGGGCCAGAAAGGGAATATCGCCAAACATTATCTGCTCCGAGGTCATTTCCACAATATCAGAAATATCCGGATTCAGGTAGACATCCACCAGGTGCTTATAGCAATAATTAACTAGCTCCGTCCTTTCCCCTGCAGGCACATCATAGAAAAAAACAGCCCCGGACCGGCGTATGGCAGTCCTAATATCCGGATCATTATAGAGAATGGTCTTTTCCACCGTATAACGGCCGGGAAAGCCGGAAATGACGCGGTTTGCAGTCGATCCCGATTCTTCATTGGACAGAACAATCAGGGTTTTCAAAGGAGGCCTTACCCAATTAATAAAGCGGACCCCCAGAAAAACCAGAAAGGCTGTCAGGATAATTTGTAAAACCAGTGTCAGGAGAAACCAATTAAAGGAAATGAAGCGAAACTGCCTGGAATTGGCATCATTTACGCTCATGACCAGAAAGATAAAGTAGGTCGCTATGGAGGAAAGGATAATGGCCAGAACCGAGGAAAGAAAAACAGAACGGCGTTTGCGGCGGGCAATATCAAAACCGCCGTAAATCTTGGTTAACATAAACATGGCCATGACATACATAATAACCATGACCACTGAGGTTCTGGAAAGTACCAGGACCTGCCGGCTATCGATTCCTAAAAGCGCAAAAAAGATAAGGCCCGAGCCCCCATAGAGGAGCGCCTTCAGAATGAGCAGGATTGTATTTTGAAAACGTGTACAGAATTTCTTCATCCGATACCGTAAATTTCCTTAATATACTGCCGGAAACGCCTGTCCGCCGTGTAGTCCAGGGCCCGGGTCCTGCAGGCAAGCCGCAAGGCCTCCCGGTCTCTCTGCATTATCTCCTGAATGGCCCTAATAACTGCCTTCAGATCCCCACAGGCAACCACCTTTCCCGTCTCTTCCGTCACCGATTCCCCGCTGCCCCCCGCGTCATAGGTCAGAACCGGGGTCCCGCAGGCCATGGCCTCCAGGTTTGTAGTCGGGAAAGTATCCTCCAGAGTTAAGTTTACATAAATATCCGCACAGCTGTACCACTGGACCATTTCCGTCAGGCTGTCCGTGTGTCCAATAGCAATAATATTAGCGGGCAGATTCTTCATCTGCCGCCGCTTTAAGCCAATCATGGCAATCCGGCACCCGTCACCCAGAATCTCCGCCAGACGCAGGAAGTCATCATAGCCCTTCCTCTCTCTCCAGGGATTGGCTACCCCCAGGAGCAAAAGCCGGTTTCCGACGCCAAATCTCTCCCTCAGGTCTGAAGGGGTCTCCTGAAATACCGATACATCAATGCCGGTCGGCACCACGGAAATGGGATAATCCCTTAGAAAAGACTTCTCCACCTGGGTCTTCAGCCACTCCGACGGGGTCACCAAGGACAATCCCCGGATACCGGGGAAGAGCTTTTTCTTCAAGCGGTAGTTCTCTTCCGAAGCGTCCCCCAGAAAGGACTTGGGGTATTGGTTCTTTTGGGGGCACCTGTCACAGCCTGTAAGCCACTTGTCGCAGCCTATATAGGAGTAGTGGGTGCAGTGGCCCGTGAAAGCCCAGCAATCGTGGAGAGTCCAGACAAGCCGGGGCTTCTTCCGGATCCGTACAAACTCCTCTCTCAGATAATGAAATAGAAGGGCGTAGTTTACATAATATCCATGTACATTATGAATATGGATAAGATCCGGATTGAATCGCCGAATGACTTCAATTAGTCTCCTGGTAGCCCCTGTGGAATAGAGACCGTGGCGGTCCGTGAGCCGACTAATGCCCCCATGCAGCAGAACCCCGGGCTTAGTTCCGATTCGATAGGTATCATACTCAAGAGGCGCCGTCCCTCTCCCATAGGCCGCCAGGGTCTCTATGCCCATATCCGTAAGTCTGTCCATGAGACCTGTAATAATACGGCCTGTACTGCCGCTACCGCAGATAGAATTAATATACATTATCCGCCGCATATTTGCACTGCCCCCCGACACATAGTATTTCCCGGGTCAATAGTTCCTGGAATAATCAGTTGACATAACTCAAACGACCATACAGTGAAGCTTTGATTGAGTAGTTGACATAACTCAAACGACCATACAATGAAGCTTTGATTGAGTAGTTGACATAAATCAAAGAACCATACAATAAAGCTTTGAAGGAATAGTCTACATAATTCTAACGGCAGCTACCTCTGCCCTCAGTGGGTCTCTCCCTCTAATATTAGGTCAATGACCCTTTTCTGACCCTTGCCGAAATCGTGCTTTAACTCCGTGGATCGCATCTCCCGCCTCACATTAGGCGTATCCGCCAGCCACATAATGGTCTTAAT
>JAILCB010000243.1 GCA_024680595.1 Lachnospiraceae bacterium
ACGAACCTGGTGGTTTTTTCCAATCCATAATTCCATGAGACGAATCCCAGATCCCTGGATACCCCCAAAAAATTGGTAGCAGTCCTGCCAAAGTTTGATACTGTACCTACATACCCGGTTGCCGAGGCCACAGTTCCTGCCACCGATGTCTCCTGGCCGGCAATCTCATCCTGGGTCACCTTCTCCACGTCCAGTCTCCCGTCTGTGATGCTCTTCTCCGGATGGGCCATCTCTGCAGCATATTTCCCAACATTAGCATCCGCCACTCTCAGGGCCTCCAGGGCGGTCTGAACCGCTCTCATCTGATCCAGGGCGTCCTGAATCGCTTTACCCTTCTTGGTCTCGGGCTGCCTGGCATCCTCCTCCTTGGCCCCGGCCTCATTAGCCGCCATCTTCAGATCCCTCAGCTTAGTCACCTGTTTCACAAAGAAATCCAGCTTCTTCTGGCGAATCTTCACCACATCAGGAATACCGGGCATCATATTTCTCTGTCTGGCGGCCGCATAATTCTCGATTTGAAGGGCCAGACCGTTCTCAGGATCGTCCAGAAGCCTTAGTCCCTTTTCCACCTGTCCAATATCCAAATCGCCCGTGGCCCCTATGGTCCTGCGCAAAAGCTTCCAATTCCGCCCCAGCTTGCTCTCCCGGAGCTTGGATGCCGCACGCAGGGGGAATCGGTACCAGGCATTAATTTTCTTCTGAAATACCTCCAAATCCGGCACATAATCACATTGCGATGCGGCCGCATCCAAGCCGTCCGGGCTGTCCATTTTCTCATTCTCAATGAGATAATAAATGAAGAGCCTCTCCCGCATGGGCCGGTTTAGGATGTCAATACCAAACTGGCCCTCCGAATTCACATGGTTGACCTCGCTAAAGCGAACCGCCAGATAAGCGTCAATTTCCCTGACCTTCTCCGTCAGCTCCTTGGGCCATCCCTTCTCATCCTCCTTGTGATCCGTGCATCTGGTCTCCAGCTTTTGGCCGTCCACGTCATAGAGCTGACCCTTCATCATCTGCCGGAAGACCTCGATATCCGCCTGATCCCTCTCCTGGGCCTCTGAGACCTTGAAGGGATTATCCCCCTCTCCGTCTTCAATATACTTCCTAAAGGCCTCCAGTTCTTCCTTTAGCTGCAAGGCGAAATTTAGCTGCCCTTCCAGAGCTAAGAGAATAAGCCCCTCGGCGTCCCATTCCTCAAATATGTCGTCATCTGATGCATATTGGCTTCTAATGTCCGCAATCTTGTCCCTGAGACTCTGAATCTCCTCATCGGTCATGACCGCAAAGTAATCATCCAGGGTCTTTTGGTGGGAACGGAGAATTTCATAATACCTTTCCGCCTTATCCCTGGCCGTGAGTCTGGTATCCTTCTCAAGAATGGTTCTCCATTTCTCCTTACTCGTTGAAATATCGGAGAACTCCCTAAGGGCTTTTTCATAGCCCTCCTGCTTCTTGGCCTTAAGCTCTTCTTCTGAAAGCTCTATGTCCCCTCCGTCCAGATACCGCCTTATCTGGGCCTCCTCCGCAGAGAATTCCGCAAAAGGCTCCAGGGTCCGGGCCTGGTTGAAAAGGGTAATGGCATTGGAAAGCTCCTGCAGATTAAGCTTTCCTCCGCTGAATAGGACCCTCTCCACCTGGGCATAATCAGGCTCGCCTATTTCCTTTATCCGGGCAGGTTCATCGCTGCCCATATGCTTTTTCTCACTGAAACGGTTACTAATGTAGCGGGCTAAAAGCATGCTTCTAGACCCGGAGGCCTTGGTATCCGCCTGGGCGGAATAGACCAGGGACATTCCCAGACAGGAATCTACCGAGGATATAATCTCACTGCTTGCCAGTAAATGGCCTATCAGCCGTTTGGCCTCATCGTCCAGCTTCATATACTCCTTGACACAGTCCTTTACATCGTACCGGGCCAGCTTCTTTTCAAACTGCTGTCTGGAAACCTGACCCATGAAGCCCGGAATATCATCATAGGATACATGGGACATGACCCCTGTCATATCCGAGTCATCCAGGGTGCAGCGCCAGGCCGTCTGATAGCCCTCCTGGCCCTGTCTCTCCTCCTCGCTATTTCTGCCATAGCGGAGGAGAAGCTCATTTCTGGCATCTCCGGCCGTCAATGCCACAGAAGAGTTCAGGAGCCAGCCCGAGAGTATTTCAAAGGCCCCGGTCTTGAATGCGTTCCGGACAAGGGCGCTTTCCGGGCCGCTGACATCCTTTCTAAACTCCGCAATATAGTCGTCAATACTATTATTCAGAACTATGAGATTGGCCATGGAGGTGCAGTCCCTCACCACGGCACCCAGCTCACCCCGTCCCAGCTCATAGGACACATGAGTGACCATCTGGGAATAATAGGAATTTAGAATGCCATCTGCCGGCAGGCCCTCCTTTAGGCTTATGAGTCCCTTAAAGGCCTCTGCCGCCTCCTCAGGGCTGATGCCGTCATTCTTGAAGGGATCCGTCTTGCCCCCGGTGGTATCAAATGCCGTCTGGGCCAGGAAGATGGTGCGGAAGGCCAAATCCCCTTCGGCTGCCTTCTCCGCCTCCGGCCCTCTTCCTTTCTTCTCCTCTAAAAGCTTGTCATAGCGGGTATTACAGGACACAATAATCCTATGGGCCACTTCCGACGTCACGCTGTCAGGCTTTTCCGCCTCCCTGTAGAGCATGACATCCAGAGCCGCAGACAGAGCCATGTCGCTAATTCCCATCTCGCCCCGTGCCTGCCTGTTGTATTGGGAAATATACCTTTCAAAGGCTGCCCGCCTCTCCTGCAGTCTGGCCTTTTCCTCCGGAGACCTCTGGTCCTCCCCCGCGCTGAGAAGGGGCGATACCCTGTCATAGGCATACTGGCGCTCTGTCTCAAAGGTCTTCCTTTGCAGGGCGAAGCCCTCCCGGCCCCGGAGCTTGGAAGCCAGCATGGACTTGTCCCCCTGTGACAGGCTCTGTCTAATAGCCGCCTGTCTGGCAGTCCTGGCCTTTTCCTCCACCCTTTCCTTCCTGGCTATCTCCAGCCAGTCGGAGAGTCTTCTCTGGAGGCCGTCCTGGTAGGATCCCTGCAGAGCCCCTGCCTCGGCCGCCGTCTTCATGAGCAGCATATTGTCAAATTCTTCCAGCTCAAATCCCTTGGCAAAGGCCTTTTGAAGTCCCTGGTCCAGATCCCCGTTTTCATCCCGGAAGTCTGCCTCATGCTGCTCCATAAAGGTCCGGAGACTGTCCTGGAAAACCTCTTCATTGGCCTCAAGACGCCTGCTGTACTCATCCATCTTTTTGGGATCCATCACAGCCAGGGGCCCCTGATAGGCCAGGATCTTTCCTGCTATCCTGGCTTTCTTCCTATCCCTGGGATTGGCCACGGCCTTGAGCCGCTTACCGATTTCCGTGCCTAGCTTTGTCTTGCCGATTATGCCGTCAATCTCCGTATCCATTATGGAATCATAGAAGGAATTGAGCTCCCTCCTGAGCTGGTCAGGCTGACAATTGGCCGTTTCCTTCCATAGAGTGCCGTCCAGAATCCTATCTCCGTATTCCGCCAGGATCTGATCCATAATATTGTAGAGGACACCGCCCTCTTCTCCCAGCATCCTCATGACATCTCCGGCATTATCCAATAGCCTTTGCTTTACCGTCTCATAATCCTCATCCGTATCTGCCATGAGAGAGTCCGTGAAGGCCTTATTTCCAAGGAGTACTGGAATTAAGGGGGCAAAAATACCTTGATCTGCGTTCTCAAGTTCAGTAATCCTATCTTCCTTCCTGGTCACCAGATCCCTTATCCGGTTCTGCTCCTCTAACCGGGCCCGGTATTCTTCATCGCTTTCATCCCGCTCCGACCGGGAATCGCCGCTTCCCGTCGCGATCCGGTTCTTCTGGGGATTCATAAGTCTCACAATTTCATCCACATCGGAATGGAATCTGTCCTCCAGTATCCGGCTACCGGTCTCCAGGTAAATCCTGTCCAGCTCCTCTTTCTTGACTGCTTTCCCGCCCTGGGCCGAGCTGTCATAATTTCTCCTGCCCTCAGCCCTGCACTCCTCATCGGAGCTAGTGAGCCGCAGCCGGAAGGTTTCCAGAAGCTCTGCCTCCAGAGCCGGATTATGGATCTTTTCACAGCATTTCCGGATATAGTCGGCCCTTCTATAATACTGTCTGCGTACCTCCTTGAACTTCTTTTCGTAATCACCTCTTCCCGTGTCCGATACCCTGTCGCCTATACCTTTATATAGGACAGATAATTCCCGGGACGGGAAAATATCCATATCATCCCTAAGGCTGGTGCCATTTATGAGATTGGCCTTTACCCATGCCTGCAGGTCCTGATCGGCCCCTGCCCATGAACTGAGATAGGCGGCATAGGCCGTCCTGCTCTCCTTTGTAGCCTCCTCGGGCTTATGGCCATTTCTAATGGCGAAATCATCGTATAATAGGGGCATTTCCTTTTGATGTCCGTCCAGGAAGGCCTTTAACTGGGCTCCCTTCTCCCGGACCCTGCCCATTCGCCTGACCTGCCGGAACTCCCTATCCCAGCCTATTGTACGGCTGACCCGCTGCTTTCTCAGATCTACAAAAGCCCGTCTGGAGCTATGACTCTGACCCAGACTCATAACGGTCTTCTTGTAGGTCTCTTTCAGGACCCCGGCCTCTTCACTGGCCGTTTTCGCGGCATCCCCAATGGCCTCGTCGGCCTTACTGAGGGCATCTGTCCGGAAATCCCTGACCTCATCCAGATATTTCCGCATGAGACTGTTCCGGCCATTCTCATCATGGCGGAGAGCCGCGGTCCGGGGCAGCTTTTTCATATATTCCCTATAGGGAATGAATCTGTATTGCAGGAGATTCATGTATTCGCTGAGTGCTTCCTGGCTGAGCTTTGCCAGCTCCTTGGGACTGCCGTCCAGGATTCCACCGGGCCGGCTTCTCTTAATCTCCTCCCGGACTATCCGGAGGACCATGTCCTCATCCCCTTCACCGAAGCAGCCCTTGAATTCCGGATTGTCTGTGAGCCAGATCTTTACGCTATTGCGGAATACCTCCTCTGCCCCTTCTCCCAGAAGGGATTTGGCCTCTGCAAGCTCTATTCCCGCTCCCTCAATCTCCTCCATTTGCTGGTCTAAGCGCTGCAGCCGGATGTCCTCCAGACTGTCTCTGAGCTGCTCCGCCCTTCTCTTCCTATCCCTGGCACTATTCTGTTTCTCTGCCTGCTGCCTCCGGTACTCGTCCCGCTTTAGGCTTATCTCGTGATAAGCCTCCGCATTGAGGGCATCCCTTTGGACCAGCCTCTCCTGCTGAACGGAGTGGTCGATCCTCTGTAATAGGGAATCCTTATCATGCACAAGATCAAAGGACGGACGCACAGTCAAGTCCTCCGGGGCGCTGTGATAATGGCTGAGGTTTTCCTGAAGCCTGGCCTGAGTCTTTGCCCTTTTCTCCTTCAAGACCTCCATCTTGTACTCATTAGACCCTATCACGTCCTGATATAGGGTCAGGGTATTGTCCCTGGCGGCATTTAACCGCCCCGTGAGCTCATCCCCAAGCCCCGCGTCCCTCAGGGTCTTGTTTCCCTGAGTCCGGGTCTCGGCCAAAAGCCGGTGCAGGATAATAATCTTGCCAACCTTTGGATTGTTGTGGAAGAAGGGGTTGTCATAGGACAAATCCCCGGCTCCGGGCTGGGGTATATAGGCTCTGGCGGCCGCAACGGCCTTCCTAATGTCCTCGGGCTCCCTTGCCTTCCAGAGATTCTCAATGAGATTTAGACGGACTCCCAGCTCTCCCAGGGATGACTCCTGAAATCTCTCCTGCCCCTGGTCCGGGGTCTCCAGGAGGTGGGCCTTCCTGCACTTTTTCGCGAATTTATCACCAAATAGGCCGCTGGCGCCCACCACGGCGTCCATGGCCTGAGATATGGTTTCTCCCGTAATCTGGCGGCCGGCCCGGAATCTGGCCACATGCCTGCCAATCCGGTCGGTCAGCTTTTTCTCCGAGAAGCGCAAATCCTCAAAGAAAATCCGGGTCTTACCGATTCCCTCTATGGTTTTGCCATTTACTTCAAACTTCTTTATGGGTCCCGCCGCATTTGTGGGAATATATTCAGGCAGGGATCCCCTAAGGCCGCTCAGAATAATATTTCGGTCCGTTGTCTGGCCCTGGCTCCGCCTCTGGGCCGCCTCCTGGACGGAGGCCTGCAGTTCCCCTATTCTCCGATCCAAGTCCAGAAGTTCCGCCGTCAGCTCCTGATTTACGCTTTGAATGTCATGGGCCCTATCCTTCATGGCCTGGGATAATTGACGGATTTCTGCCAGGATGCTTTCCCTATTGGACTTTGAAAGTCCGGGCTCATTGAGGCTCCTCTCCAGATCGGATAATTTCTTCCGATGGACAGCCATTTCCAGGGCATCCCTTTCCCCCTGCTGCTCCTTGGCATAATCCTCTCTGCCGGAGGCATCCCCGCTCCTGTAGCTCTTGGCCAGGTACTGGAGGGAGGCAGAGGCGGAGAATATCAGGCCGTCAAAGCTATCCGGCCTCGTCATATTCAGGGCTTCCGCTTCCTGCTGAAATATCTTCATGGCCTCCCGGGCCCGGCTATCCAGGGCAGCCTCCCTCTCCCGGGAAAGTCCCCCCTGGGCGGGATTGCCTCCCGCTGCCGCTAAACGGGCCTTATCCAGTGTATCCGTTTCCACCAGGGCATGGCCTATGAAATTAGCCAGATCCGCCATCTGCTCTGTCATTATTGCAATCTGCAAAAGGGTGTCATGGCGGATGGTCTCTGCCTCCAGGCCGTCTTCCGCATCCCTTTCTCTCTGAAGCCCCCCTTCCATCAGGCCATTGGCCTTTGCCTCAAGGGAATCCAGGATACTATCTGCAAAGCCCGCCATTTTTCCGGTCAGACTGGCAGCGGCCGATTCACTCTCCTTAGCCCGGCAGGCCTGTAGGGAGAGCCTGCACTTGGCATACATGGTCTGTCCCGTTTTCAGCCTGCGGATAAGGAAGGCGTCGTCGTCATCGGATACCAGCTGCTGGGCCCCCTTGACCGGGCAGAGCACGTCAAATCCCCTCTCTGCCAGGGCGGTAATGTCATCGGAATACTCGACTTCTTTTTCATACTCCAGGCAGGAGGTTTCCGTCAGCATGGCGGCAGTCATCCTGGCCCTGGCAAGGGCTGATTCCATCTGCTCCGGGAAGGAGCCGTCCTTCTCCAGGCGGCAGGCCAGATCCGATGAAAAGGCCCGCTCCACCAGCTTTAAGCCTTCCTGGTCCCCGCCTGCCACCTGACCGGAAATGAGATCCATTGTAAGAGACTGTCTTCTAATATATTCCGCAGCGGTTTCAAGGGCTTTCACGGCTCCGGACCTATCCTCTGAGGCCACCTGGTTC
>JAILCB010000246.1 GCA_024680595.1 Lachnospiraceae bacterium
CAGAATCTGGTGAAGGGAATTATCATTCTCTTCGTCGTAATCCTGAATGTCATTACACAGCGTACCATTGACAAGAAGGCGCTTATGAGAAGGGAGATGTGAGATAAATGGCCGGGAAATCAGGTAGAACTATATCAGCGAACCCCGAGAAAGGCTTGAAAGGGAAAATCCTGAGCTGGGAAGGGGCGTTGATCCTTGCACTTATTGCCGTTAATATCCTGGGGGGAGTCCTTTCCCCTACATACAACTTTACTAATATTATGAGAGAGAGCCCCCGTTATCTGGCAGAGATTTTCATGCTCTTCGGTATGGGATTCATCCTTGTCCTGGGTGACATCGATATTTCGGTGGGTTCTATCGTGTGCCTGACTGCCACAGTCGGCTGCCTTTCCAGTAACGCGGGAGCTCCCATCGGGGCGGTTATCCTAATCGTTCTGGGAACAGGACTTGTCTGCGGCATGATTAATGGATTTGTAGCCACCAGGTTCACGGAGCTGCCTACTATGATTATTACCCTGGGCACCCAGATTATTTTCCGGGGAATTGCCGAGGTGGCCCTGGGCAGCGGCGGTTCCGCTACTATGACAGATATTCAGGGAATTGGTATCCTGCGTGCAAAGGTTGGTCCCTTCCCCCTGTCCTTCTTCTTTGTGGTAATTGCGGCCATTATTTTCATTACTGTACTCAGTAAGACCACCTTTGGCAGAAAGCTCTATGCCATAGGCTCCAGCAAGACGGCCGCTTATTATGCGGGTATCGAGGTTCAGAAGATTCGCTTTTTCTGCTACAGCCTTTTGGGCTTCCTGACAGGCCTTTGCGGACTCTTCCTCCTGGCCTCCACCTACAGCGCCAATACCACCACCGGTAATGGTTTCGAGATGGAAGTTATCGCCATGTGTGTGTTCGGCGGTATCGCCACCACAGGCGGCAAGGGAAATCTGGTGGGCGCATTCATTGCTTCACTTATCATTGTCTGCCTGCGTATTGCTCTGGGCCAGATTAATCTGAATACCCAGCTCATTCTGGTCATTATCGGCGCTATGCTTATTATCTCTGTGCTGATTCCTGCCATTCAGCGGGCCCTGACCGTGAAGAAGATGAAGAGCGTCTGACAAAATAGCAGTAGGGCGGGAGCCCTGTCATTCAGCGGGTCCTGATTATGAAGAAGACGAAGAGCATCTGAGAAAATGATAGTAAAGCGGGAGCCCTGTTCCTATCAGTAGTAGGGGCTCCCGTATTAGCCGGGAAAGCCACGGCTATGCCCCTTGCCTCCATCATGGTATAGGAAACCCTGTATCAGCCGGGAAAAGGGGCTTTCTGGGGAGAATTCCGGTAGAGAAAAATCTTACCCTAAATCCAAAAAAATTCTTGTTTGTTTGATTGGGGTTGAGGGATAAGATATAGAAAGTAACATATTTATTTGCGCGAAAGGACGCGCAGAAAAAAGGAGGTAGTTATGAAGAAGAAACTCATTAGTATGCTTTTGAGTGCAACGATGGTAGCTGCTCTCTTGAGTGGATGCGGTGGAGCATCCGGCTCAGGATCAGCTGACGCTAAGGCATCAACAGCAGCACCTGCAGCTGACACTGCAGCATCAACAGCGGCACCTGCCGGCGACGCAGCAGCATCAACAGCTGCACCTGCAGCCGACGGCGCAGGCGCAAGCGGCCACACCTATGCAATCGTCACCAAGTCAGCAGGTAACCCCTACAATGAGAGAGAAGCAGCAGGCTTCCAGGAGGTTATCGAGGCTGCAGGCGGCACCTGCATCGTACAGAATCCTGAGTCCGCTACAGCTGATGCTCAGATTTCTGTTATCCAGTCTCTGATTTCTCAGGGCGTGGATTCCATCGCAATCGCTGCTAACGACGCAAATGCTCTGGCATCTGTCTGCCAGGAAGCTATCGATGCCGGAATCAAGGTTCTGACTCTGGATTCCGATGTTAACTCTGCTGTTCGTGCTACATTCTGTAACCAGGCCGGTGTTCAGGAAGTTGGACAGGCTCTGGTAGATGCCGTTTATGACCTGACTGGCGGCGAAGGCCAGTATGCTATCCTTTCCGCTACTTCTCAGGCTACCAACCAGAACGCTTGGATTGAGGCCATGAAGAAGATTCAGGAAGGCGATTCTAAGTATTCCAAGCTGGAGCTGGTTGAGGTTGCTTATGGTGATGACGAGCCTCAGAAGTCCACTGACCAGACTCAGGCTCTGCTGCAGAACTATCCTGACCTGAAGGTCATCTGCGCTCCTACTACTGTTGGTATCGCTGCTGCCGCAAAGGTCCTTCAGGACCAGGGCTCCGCTGTGAAGCTGACCGGTCTTGGCCTTCCTTCTGAGATGGCTGAGTACATCGGTGCCGATGACAAGCACAGCTGCCCTTACATGTTCCTGTGGAATCCCATCGACCTTGGAAAACTGGCCGGATATGCTAGCATCGCCCTGGTTGACGGAAAGATGACCGGTGCTGTAGGCGATTCCTTCGAGGCTGGAGACATGGAGCTCAGCCCTTACACTCTGACCGAGCTGGCTGACGGAAGCGGTTCTGAGGTTATCCTTGGACCTCCTTTCCAGTTCAATCCTGACAATATCGCCGAGTGGAAAGAAGTATATTAATTCGATTCTAATAAATGATAATGTAGCTTAATGATGTGGGCATGGTTCGGTTTCGGCCATGCCCATATCTAAAGGAAAAATTTTTGGGTATTCTGGCCCTGATGGGTTTCCGGGCCGGATAAGGTAAGGATTTTTGGAATATCCGAGCCGTGGTTTCCGGGCTGGATATGGGAAGGGAAAAAAGATGATTAAGGGCTTCAAGATGAAATTATTTCCCGGGCAGGAAGAGGAGTACGAGCGCAGGCACAATCTGTTGTGGCCTGAAATGAGGGATTCCATCCATGCCCACGGAGGAAAGAACTATACGATTTTTCTGGACAAGGAGACTCTGACCCTGTTCGGCACTATCGAAATCGAGAGTGAAGAGGAATGGGCCCGCCAGGCGGATGACGCCATTAACCGCAAGTGGTGGGATTTCATGGCGGATATTATGGAGACAAATCCGGACAATAGCCCTGTCAGCACGGATCTGCACCAGGTATTTCATTTGGATTAAGGACCGCAGGGATTCGCCTTGGAAGAGGCCGGCTGACGCTGACCCGAATCCCGCACCGGGTTTCACAGGCGAGACTTGATTTTTGATAGAGAAGAACGGATTTCGATAAAGCATTTCCCGGAAAAAGGAGCAGAAATGATGAAGAGCGCGTATTATCTCGCAGTAGACATAGGAGCATCCAGCGGCAGGCATATTTTGGGCCATGTGGAAGATGGCAAAATCATTCTCGAAGAGATTCACCGCTTCGAGAACGGTATGAAGAAGGTGGACGGTCATCTGGTCTGGGATACAGAGAGTCTCTTTGAGGAGATTCTGAAGGGTATGGAGAAGGCCGGACAGATGGGCAAGGTCCCAAAGAGTGTCGGCATAGATACCTGGGCTGTGGACTATGTCCTTTTGGATGAGAATGATAAGGTTCTGGGCAAGACCTATGGTTACCGGGACAGCAGGACAGAGGGCGTTGACAGTGAAGTCTACAAGGTCATTCCGGAAGAAAAGCTTTATGCGCGCACGGGAATTCAGAAGCAGCTATTTAATACCATTTATCAGCTCTATGCCCTGAAGCTGCAGGAGGGGGAGGTCCTTTCCAAGGCCAAGGCTATGCTGATGCTGCCGGATTATTTTCATTTCCTTTTGACCGGAATCAAGTGTCAGGAGTATACCAATGCCACCTCCACACAGCTTTTGAATCCGGTGACCAAGGATTGGGATTTTGAATTAATTGATATGCTGGGCCTGCCGAAGGAGATTTTCCTGAAGCCGGAAAAGCCCGGAAAGACTCTTGGAAGCCTAAAGAGTGAGATTGAGAAGAGGGTGGGCTATAGCTGCGATGTGGTGCTGCCTGCCACTCATGATACAGGTTCTGCCGTCATGGCGGTTCCTACCAAGTCGGACGAGACCCTCTATATTAGCTCCGGCACCTGGTCTCTCATGGGAACAGAGCTGAAGGAAGCTCTTATCAGTGACAAGACCAGAATAGCAAATCTTACCAATGAGGGCGGGTATGATTATCGTTTCAGATTCCTGAAGAATATTATGGGATTGTGGATGATTCAGTCGGTTCGCCACGAGCTGGAGGACAAGTACTCTTTCGCCCAATTATGCGATATGGCGGAGGAGGAAAAGGCTTTTCCTTCTAGAGTGGATGTGAATGACAACCGCTTCCTGGCTCCCGACAATATGGGGGAGGCAATCAAAGCCTATTGTCGTGACAGCAAGCAGCAGGTTCCCGAGAATGTAGGACAGCTTTCGACCGTGATTTATCAGAGTCTGGCCGAGTCCTATGCCCAGACCGTGAAGGAACTGGAGGATATTACTGGGAATTCCTATGCGGCCATTAATATTGTGGGCGGCGGCTCCAATGCGGATTATCTGAATCGCCTGACTGCGGAGAAGAGCGGCAAAACCGTTTATGCAGGGCCCGGAGAGGCCACAGCCATTGGAAACCTCATGGCCCAGATGATTACGGACGGAGTTTTCGGCGGACTGATGGAAGCTCGGGAGGCGGTCTTCAATTCCTTTGACATAAAGACTTATTAATAATTAATAAAATATAGTCAGAATGCCTTTCCTTGTGGCATTCACATAGTATAATGATTTCTAACTGCGATTCGGCAGACGGGCCGGATCCGGTATCGCTTGTTGCAGGCGAGACTTGAAAGCAGTGCAAGCAGGCACCCGGCCCCCGCGCCGGGGTATCGCAGGCGAGACTGAAAGCAGTGCAAGCAGGTTCCCGACCATCGCGCCGGGGTATCGCAGGCGAGACTGAAAGCAGTGCAAGCAGGCACCCGGCCCCTGCGCCGGGGCATCGCGAGCGAGATTTGAAAGCTTTAAATCGAGGTAAATGGATAGAGATAGGAGGAATTAAGAGAATGAAGGTTTTAGATGCTGAGTTTGTAAAGGGATATATGAGAATGGCCAACGACGGCTGGCTTGAAGGCTGGCACGAGAGAAATGGCGGAAATCTGAGCTATCGCATCAAGAAAGAGGAAGTCGAGTCCATTAAAGAGGACCTGGACATGAGCGGGGAGTGGAGAGAGATCGGTACCACCGTTCCTAAGCTGGCCGGGGAGTTCTTCCTGGTAACGGGCTCCGGCAAGTATTTCAGGAATGTTATCATTAATCCGGAAGATTCCATCTGCATTATCGAGATCGATGAGACCGGCGCCAAGTACCGTATCTGCTGGGGGCTGGTAAATGGCGGAAAGCCCACCAGCGAGCTGCCTTCCCACCTCATGAATCACGAGGTCAAGATTGCGGCAAAGGGCGACAGCTATAGGGTTATCTATCACTGCCATCCCGCCAATACCATTGCTTTGACCTTTGTACTGCCCCTGACCTCTGAGGCTTTCACCAGAGAACTCTGGGAGATGGCTACGGAGTGCCCGGTGGTCTTCCCTGAGGGAATCGGCGTTGTGCCCTGGATGGTACCCGGCGGCCGGGATATCGCGGTGGCTACCTCTGAGCTCATGAAGGAGTATGATGTGGCTATTTGGGCCCATCACGGCATGTTCGCAGCAGGACAGGACTTCGATCTTACCTTCGGCCTCATGCATACCGTTGAGAAGGCCGCTGAGATCCTGGTCAAGGTCCGCTCCATGCAGCCCTATAAGACCCAGACCATCAAGCCTGATGAGTTCCGTCAGCTGGCCCATGACTTCAACGTGACCCTGCCGGAGAAGTTCCTCTATGAGAAGCAGGTCTGACCTCTAGGGTGACTGGTGTATATCGTTGAATGTTCCATGAATATAGATCCCCCGGAAAGGCATCCCTTCCGGGGGATTTTCCCTTACTGAATTGTAGTCAAGGGGCCGAAGTCTCGAGGGACGCCTGTGCTTCGATGATTCTTTGACACATTCCGTCTTCGAGCGGGGAAGAATAGGAGGAATTATGGAAAGGTCTCAATGTCGCGCATGGTATGAGGGGGATCCCATATTGGAGGAATATCACGACCATGAGTGGTGCAAGGTAAATCACGATGACAGATTCCAGTTTGAAATGCTATGCCTGGAAGGGGCCAGCGTCGGGCTTTCCTGGAAGACCATCATGCATAAAAGGAAGGCCTACAAGGAGGCATTCCATGACTTCCATATTGACAAATGCGCTGCCATGACCGATGAGGAGCTGGAGGCCCTCATGGACAAGCCCGGCCTTATCCGCAACCGGATGAAGATATTCAGCGTCCGCAAGAATGCTCTGGCCGTGCAGAGGATACAGGAAGAGTTCGGGAGCTTTGACGCCTATCTGTGGGGCTTTACGGAAGGGGAGATCATAGACGGCCGCTGGACGGAGGTGTCCCAGATGCCTGCCCAATCGGAACTGTCCCGAAGGATGAGTAAGGACATGAAGAAAAGAGGCATGAGCTTTGTTGGTGAAATCATCACCTATTCCTTTCTGCAGTCGGTAGGAATCGTAAATGACCACCTATGTGACTGCGAGTATAGGTAAGCCCATGATTCATCAGCTACCACCTATGAGGCAGCAGCCATAAATGTCACAGTTAATGTAAGGATTCACAAGAAAAAGGCTGGTTCTCATCATACATAAAAAAGGGGCATTGCGACCCGAAATACATTAAAAAAACGGGGCATAATGGCCCTGTTTCTTATTAATGAGATGTTCTACAAAACTGGTCTCATTGATGAGGAATACGATGGCACTGAAAAGATTGATCTGCTTAACCAGGAACTTCCGGATCTGGAATTCGGTGACCTCGAACTGGATCAGCGCATTTCCGTTTACAAGACCGAGAAACGGACCTTCCACCTGGAATGCCAGTCCACAGCCGATGGAACAATGATACTCCGCATGATCCGGTATGATACCAGGACGGCGCTGGATGAGGCGCAATATACCTCATCCATTATACACGTAAAAATTGACGACTCCGGCCTCATATTCCTGCGCAGCACAAGGAACACACCGGATGTCATGACTGTCCTTCTGGAAATGCCACAGGGACAGTCCGTTTCCTATCATATTCCTGTCATCAGGATGATGAATTATTCTCTGGACTATATCATCGAACAGAGATTATACATGCTGCTCCCCTTCCTGTTCTTTAATTACGAGAAGCAACTTGAAAAAGTCTCCTATGACAGTTCTATATTTGGGGAAATACAAACACTATACAATACCATCATAAACAGACTGAGGGAGCTAACCGATTCTGAGGACATCTCAGCCTATGAAGCAAATACACTATATGAAGCCCTGAGAATTGTATTCGAAGCACTCGGAAAGACGAGCAAAGCAGAACAGGAGGTCGCAGATATCATGGGTGGAGAAATTCTTGAATTCAGAGCCGATAAGTATTATAACGCCGGCCTGGCCGATGGCAG
>JAILCB010000266.1 GCA_024680595.1 Lachnospiraceae bacterium
ATTGACACCCATGTGCTGACCCAGAATCCCAGGAATGACGGGGAGAGGGAGTTGGGCAAGACTATGGCCAGAACCCTCTATGGCAATGTCAAGGATAGCAATCTAAATCAGATACAGTTAGAGGATCTATTGAAAAATTCGGGTCTAAGTGAGGGAACAAATTGGAGGTCCCTGCTCCGGTATTCCATTATGGGATAGTTTTCGAATTCCTTTTGGAACCGGTAATTTTGATATCCGGTATTATATTTAGGTTTGGCACGTGAGGCCCGGCAGGGTATTGGGGCCGGTGTCAGCTGACATCCTGCAGATAGAATTCCGGCCTAAGCAAAGTCTAATCCGGGATATGTGGTTACCCAAGGCGGAAAATAAGTATTTTTGATTGAATTAAAACGGATCCCCTGAGGATCAGGAAAAGAGGAGAAATATGCCCCCAAGAGTGGCTAGTAGAAAAGTTCCAAGAGCAGACCAGTTCTCTAACTCCTATTTAAATATGGCACCGAACCAGAGTGTTGCGGACTCCATGATTGATACTAAGTATCGCTCTTTTATGGATTCCGGGGATGCTTTATTTGCAAATGAAGCTGTGACTAAGGACAGGAATGGCCAGGTTCTGAAAACCCGGGGTATGGTCATTGAAAGGGTCCGCCATAATCTCACGGAGAGGATGAAGCAGGAGAATAGGGCCTCCAGAACCTCGGCCACCAGAGCGGCGGAGGAGCATAGGAGACGGGCCCGTATGGTTGCTGTTCATCTAAATGAACTTCATCGCAAGGCCGGAGATCTGCGGGAGGTGGATGCCAATGAAGCTCATAATCAGGCCCATGGCGGACTTTTAAGAGGAATCAGGTCAAGGCTAAATAAGAGTAAGTATAATTCTCTTCTAAAGGATAGGAGAAAGATCCAGCAAAAGATTGAAGAGGAGATTGGCAGCTGGGCCTTGTATAGGAATAATTATTCCAAAACCACATTCCGTAAGCATTATGATAAGTATGATAATTATGCCAAATCCTGGTATGAACTGACCCATGAATTTGCCGATGAAACAGCAGGACCGGAACCGGAAGTGCCGGAAGCCCTGCCGCCGGTGGAAGAGGGTCAGCAGGTTCCCAATCCTGTAGTTCAGGGAGTGGAAGGCCAGGCTCCGGGCGATCAGGCAGAGGCCAATCCGGTACCGGTAGCTGAGGGAAATCAGCACCCTGTGGCAGGGGAAGATGTTGCCCAGGGACCTGTAGCCGCCCCGGTGGAGGGGGGACAGGGACCTGTAGCCGCCCCGGTAGAGGGGGGACAGGGACCTGTAGCCGCCCCGGTAGAGGGAGGTCCGGTTCCTGTGCCGGCACCTGTCAATCAGGCCCAACAAGCCCGTCAAGAGGCTGAGGCCGCCCGTCAGGCCGCCATACAGGCCAGGGCGGACTGGGCGAGGAGAAGGGATCAAGCCCGGGATAGACGGAAGATTCAGGATGCCCCAAAGAATATTATTGAATACGTAGGGGTTTATGATCCTGCCGGAATTAGCGCCCTCATGCAACAGGTGGAAATGAACGCAAACCAGGGTCCGGTGAATCCTAATACCATTCCTTTTAAGGATAATAAGGCTATAAAGGAAGGCTCCAGAAACAGAATGGCAGGTGGGGCCCCTCATATGAAGGCCCATACCCAGATAGTAATGTACTCTCTTCCTGGGGAGAATGGCTTACGGACCCGTTTCAAATTCAAGAGTGATTTCACCGGGGTCAAGTCCAGACGACAGTTCACCCAGGATAATCCTACGGCCCTGTCGGAGGTTCCCGATATGCCTGCCCCGGATCAGAGGGAGACCGTGCAGGCCCAGGAAGCCAATCTGGAATCTGATGAGAAGACCATTGGGGGAGATTATCTCCACTCTGAAGCCAATGCGGAGATCCTTCATGCCAACTTGAAGAGAACCGGTGAAACCGTTCACGGTTTCTATATGAATGGGGAATTCCTTTCCGATGAAAATGCGGCTGATGGGACACAACTGGCCGGCAAGGCCGATATGAAGTTTTTTGGCCGGCGGAATTGGGATAAACAGGAGAAGGCGGAGAGGCTTCGTGAAGCTATCCGGAAATCCCCCTTCTTTCAGCATGTGAACGCCAGGACCATCCAGTATTATGCAGGCTATAATGCCAATGCGGACTTTCTGGATGAAATCAATGAGAATATTGATAATGAATGGCTGAAGGCCGCAAATATTGAGCGGGACGATCAGCATGATGAGGACTATTACCAGGAGCAAATCGCCCAGAAAAAGAACCAGGTTGTGGGGACTCTGACAGGGAATTCCCAGCAGCTTCTGCAGGCCTTCTCCGCCATAAGCGATAATCTAAAGGGACCGGCCCTGGCTACATATCTAATGAGGGAGCTGGCAGCCGGAAACAATAGCATTAATGCGGGGAAGAATGTGAGGTTTGTAAGAGCGGTTGCAAATAGCAATAAAAATGTAATCAGGGTCGCCTGCAGCCTGCTGCTTTCCAATGATACGGAGCCCCTGTGCTGGGAGCTGGCCGGAAATATTATCCGCAAGTATCCCGATGTGGTGGACAAAAGAACCAATGAAATGATGAAAAGACTGCCCAGAAGAGGACCCCTCCTAAGGATGGGGCTCTTAGATGAATTGGTGAATCACCAGGGGACCTTTTCGGAATTTGACTGGGATTCCCCCCTGAGCTTTATTAATACTCCGGGACTCAGTGTAGCCGAGGAGGAACTCAATAGCAAGAGGGGGTTCAGTGCCTGGCTCAAGCGTAATCTCCTGAACGGGAATATTTTCAAAAAAGTAATAAAGTCCGTTGGGGCAGGATTCACTGCTGCCGACTCTTTCTCGGATATCTCTAGGGTCAAAAGAGACAAGGACTGGCTCAAATCGGATGAAGCCAAGGAGTTAAAGGAAAGGAGAGATGACAGGAAAGCATGGTTTCTCTATGCTGAGACCATGTCAGAAGGCATGGGCATTAATGCTGTTCTAGGTGGCATGGGAGCCGGTATAGGAGGAGCACTGGAGCATTTCAAGGGAATAGAAGGTGGAGCCGGTATAGGACGGGATCTCTACTTCCAGGCTTGCGACCTATTAACCATTGTCAGCGATTGCAAGGCAATGGGAAGCGCCATTATTAAGGGAGTTAAGCATATTTTCCGGGGTGCTGAAGCAAAGGAAAGGGAGAGACAGGAAGCCCAGAATAATCTCCACAGTCTGGACAAAGGGGGGACTCTTATGCAAATTCTGAATTTTGCAGATCATTTGCTGAGTCTTCTGGACTGTGTGAGAGATATTGCCTCTTATCATATTTTGGAGGAAGAGGATGAGTCGGCTTTAGGGGTTATCGTTAATTCACAGTGGGGGAATTTACTGCAGTGGAAGGGGATTGTTGATTACGGCATCAATATGGCCATGAATCTGGTGAAGATCGTAAAGGACATTGTTGAGATCGTAAATTCCACCCAGCGTATTTCCAGAATCAAGAAAGCGGATCTAGATATAGAAACGGCTATCAGTGCCTATGAAAGGGAACAGAGGAACCAGCTTCAGGTAAATGGGGCAAATCAGCAGAATCCGGCACCGGCAGAACAGGGCAATGCCCGGCCCCAGAATCAGGCGCCCGGCAATGGCGCAGCTCAGGCCCAGAATCAGGCACCCGGCAATGGTGCAGCCCAGGCCCAGAATCCGCCTCAGGGCAATGGGGCCCAGGAGAGGCCCAATCCCCAGATGGGGAAGGCGGCCCTGGAGAATTCCAATGTACAATACTTCATGTCCCTGGGAAAGATGAGTTCCAGAAAGGCCCGTTCCACAGCAGGTTGGGATATTGCCACTACGACCCTGGCATCTGCCAGGGACACCTTCAAGCAATTTGTGAAACCGATGGATCCAATTACTTTAGCGATACACGGGGCTTTGATAATTGCCCCCCTTGTCACCGAATTTACAGGCTGGGCGATTGGAAAGCTCAAGTATGACCGACAGAACTTCAAGAATAATATTGCCTCTATGCTGGGAGATAAGGAATATGCCTCAACCCCTTATTTTGATAAGGTTTTGAAGAGGGAGACCGGAATTGTGAGTTCATCCTATCTGGTGGATTTAGCCAGGATCTTCAC
>JAILCB010000283.1 GCA_024680595.1 Lachnospiraceae bacterium
GCCCAGGATTACGATTATATTGATCCCCATTTCGGAAAAATTGTAACGGATGGCGGAGACCTGCTGGTGGACAGCATCGATAACCAGAAAGCTAGCAAATACATCCGGAGAACCACAGATATCCGCAATCTGGAAGCCAGCAATGAACTCTTTGCAGAGCTGGTGGCCAAGGCCCACCGCCATAATATCAAAGTCATTATTGACGGTGTCTTTAATCACTGCGGGTCCTTCCATAAATGGCTGGATCGGGAGGAAATTTACTACGGCCAGCAGGGCTATGAGAAGGGGGCCTACATCTCTGAGGACAGCCCCTATCGGAATTACTTTGATTTCCACGACGAGAACGGCTGGCCCTATAATAGCTCCTATGACGGCTGGTGGGGTCACGAAACCCTTCCAAAGCTGAATTACGAAGGCTCCCGGAAGCTGCAGGAGCATATACTGGACGTAGCAAGGAAATGGGTCTCTCCCCCCTTCAACGCCGACGGATGGCGGCTAGACGTGGCGGCGGACCTGGGTCATTCCTCCGACTTCAACCACTCCTTCTGGCAGAGATTCCGAAAAGCTGTGAAGGAAGCCAATCCCAATGCAGTTATTATTGCGGAGCACTACGGGGACGCATCCTCCTGGCTCAAGGGCGGCGAATGGGATAGCATCATGAACTACGATGCCTTCATGGAGCCCGTTACCTTCTTCCTGACCGGTATGCAGAAGCACTCTGACGAATTCCGCCCGGATCTCCTGAATAATGCGGATGCCTTCTGGCATACCATGAGGGATAAAAGCCGTCAGTTTACTACGGGCTCCCTTATGTGCGCCATGAATGAGCTCTCTAACCACGACCACTCCCGCTTCCTGACCCGTACCAACCGCAAGGTGGGCAGGCTGGGACGCTTTAGCTCTGCTGATGCCAAAGAGGGCGTAAATCAGGCTGTCATGCGGGAGGCCGTTCTGATACAGATGACCTGGGTAGGCGCCCCAACCATATATTATGGCGATGAAGTGGGGCTTTGCGGTTTCACGGATCCTGATAATAGGCGGCCCTTCCCCTGGGGTAATGAGGACTTTGAATTGATGGATTTCCACCGGGCCTGTATCCGGATTCACAAGGAGAATCCGGAGCTCCGGACCGGCAGTCTGAAAAAGCTCCTGGGTGAACCCGGGCTAATTGCCTACGGCAGATTCCACAGGAAGGATATCTGTATTATTGTTATAAATAACAGAGAGACTGCGGTGAATTTTGAGCTTCCCATTTGGGAGTGCGGCTGTCCCAGAGAAGGAACTGCGAAGAGAATAATCTATACCAATGATATTTCCTTCAGCACGGATCCCAAAGAATTCCCCATTCAGGCTGGCAAGGTTCTAGTCAACCTCCCGCCCACCAGCGGCCAGGTATTGAAAATTAAAAGGGAGTAGCGGCCGGCTCTCCTTTTCGCAAGATAACGGGGATGCACCCTCCCTGTCACCGCCACTACACAGGTCCGTCCTGTTAAAAACCTCTTTCCTCAAGATAACAGGAATGCACCCTCCCTGTCACCGCCACTACACAGGTCCGTCCTGTTAAAACCTCTTTCCTCAAGATAACAGGGATGCACCCTCCCTGTCACCGCCACACACATAGTCCGTCCTGTTAAAGGCCTCTTTCCGCAAAATAATGAGGAACTTTCATGTTACTCTTGCACTTTGAAAACTCTTGTGATAGAATTGCAAGGCAGTCAAAAAATGCAGGTATGGTGGAATAGGCAGACACGAGAGACTTAAAATCTCTTGGATTTTTATCCGTGCCGGTTCAAGTCCGGCTACCTGCACTGCAAAAGAGCCAGAGGAGCTTCTCCTTTGGCTCTTTCTTTACCACAGAGCCGCCGAGATGAAATTTGTCGGCTAAAGCCGACCGGCGGCTCGCGGACAGAGAGAGTGCGATTTGCATCTTCCCTCTCGATTGGGAGTGAAAGGGGGATACCCCCCTCTCGATTCCACATGCGAACATTCCGCACTTCGAGCTTCATGTTCTTACGACCGGCAAATGAATTTGCATGCAAGCATGCATTCGCTTGCCGGTCTTGTGCTAATCGAGAGGGGAGGAAAGACCCCTACTCGATTCCGGCTTCGCCCACATCTCAAGTCCTTCGGACTTTCAATGATGGGCTGTCGCCAAGGCCTCATCGGGACGCAAGCATCCCATTAGGCTTTGGCTCCTAGCCTACACAAAGCTGAGCGGTAAACCGCTTACTTAAAAGGGCTGCCACACCAAAATCCGGTGTGACAGCCCCTTCTAAAATCTCTTAAATTAGGTCTTCCTTAATGCTCAAGCCTTAGGGCCTGCCGCTACGATAGCAGCATCCATATCGGGATACTTCTCAGAGAAGTTCTTTACGAACAGCTGGGCCAGCTTCTTTGCCTGCTCATCATAAGCGGCCTTATCTGCCCACAGATTCCTGGGATTCATCATCTCGGCAGGAACATCTGCTCCGGGAACACTCTTAGGTACCTCCAGATTGAAGGTATCATTGTGCTCGAACTCTACATTCTCCTTCTCATAAGCATCGTTGAGAGCCGCAGTAATCATGGCGCGGGTGTAGGAGAGCTTCATTCTCTTATTCTTCTCACCGGTCTTGGGATTCACGGCGGGACCATCCACCCAGCCGGTATTTACCAGATAAACCTTGGTATTGTACTTCTCAATCCTCTCGCCCAGCATCTCGGCATAGACCTCAGCCTTCATAGGCATGAAGGGCTCGCCAAAGAGGGTGGAGAAGGTAGGAGTAGGCTCAGTGATGCCAATCTCTGTACCGGCGACCTTGGAAGTGAAGCCAGTTACAAACTGATACATAGCTGCTTCCTTGGAAAGCCTGCTGATGGGAGGCAGTACGCCAAAGGAATCGCAGGTCAGGAAAATAACGACCTTGGGAATTCCGCCTACACCGGGGATAGCCGCATTGGGGATGTACTCAATAGGATATCCCACACGGGTATTCTCAGCAATGGAGCCGTCCATATAATCAGGCTCCCTGGTTTCAGGATTATATACAACATTCTCTACCAGAGAACCAAACTTGATGGCCCTGTAAATCTCAGGCTGCTCATCCTCTTTCAAATCGATACACTTAGCATAGCAGCCGCCCTCAAAGTTGAAGATACCGTGGTCAGACCAGCCGTGCTCGTCATCACCAATCAGCATACGCTTAGGATCTGCAGAAAGGGTGGTCTTGCCGGTTCCGGAAAGTCCGAAGAATACAGCAGTCTCCTTGGTCTCAGGATCCATATTGGCAGAGCAGTGCATAGGAAGAATTCCTGCCTCCGGCATGACATAGTTCATAACGGAGAATACGGACTTCTTAATCTCGCCGGCATACTGGGAACCGGCGATAACAACTTCCTTTGCCTCATAATCGATCATGATGGCGGCCTCAGAACGGGTGCCGTCAACAGCGGGATCGCACTTGCAGCCGGGAGCTACATAGACTACGAAATCAGGATCACCATAACCGGCGAGCTCATCCTTGGTAGGACGAATCAAAAGGTCATTGATGAAAAGAGCCTGGCTAGCCAGCTCATTGATAACACGGAACTTCTTTGTGCAGGCGGGATCCGCACCGGCCATGCCGTCAAAAACAAAGACTTCCTTTTGATTATTCAGGTAATCAATAACCTTTGCCTTGATCTTATTATATCTCTCCTGCTCAACAGGAACATTGACCTTTCCCCAGGCAATCTTGTCATGAACTCCTGCAGAGTCAACAATGAACTTATCCTTTGCAGAACGGCCGGTATACTTGCCGGTCATAACCACCAGGGCACCTGTATCACTGAGAAAACCCTCTTCACGTCTAAGAGCGGCCTCTGTCAGAACAGCGGGGCTCAGGTTGCGGTACACCTTTTCAGGGCTGGTGATACCATACTTCTCTAAATTAAAATCTGCCATAAAAAATGATCTCCTTTTCAAAACATGTTTCTGAGTCTTACTTGTTATACACCATTTTTTTCAAAATCTCAACCGCTTTACTTTTGAAAAGGAATGAAAATTTTATAAAATAAGCCTTTCCGACCCTATTTAGGTGATTTTCCAATTGGCAGCCTCCGTCTCGGCTGCTTTTGGGGGCCTTCCCGGCCCGTAACCTCCGTCTCGGCTGCTTTTGGGACTTTCCCGATCCGCAGCCTCCGTCTCAGCTGCTTTTGGGGGCTTTCCCTGCCCGTAACCTCCGTCTCGGCTGCTTTTGGGGCTTTCCCGATCCGCAGCCTCCGTCTCGGCTGCTTTTGGGGGCTTTCCCGGAAAAGCGTGGCCACCAACGGGTTTCTGCTTCAGGACTATGTCCCTAAGTCATGGTCTCTTTTCCCGAATCGTTTTCTTCATTTCCCTGATCCAATAGCTGACTGCCAGCAGCAGGGCCAAAAGTGACATAATACGTCCTGCCGTTTCTCCTTCCGGGCTATAGACAAGTTCCAGCTCATGGCTTCCGGGATGGGCATCAAAGGACAGGAGCATCCCCACTGCAGGCTTCGTCTCCACCCTCTCCCCGTCAACCAACACCTTCCACTGCTTATCATAGGGAATGGTCAGGAGAACACAGCCCTTCTCCTCCGAAACGCTTACATTGCCCTTCAGGTGGGAACTGGTAATTTTCTGCAGATAGGAAGGATTCTCCTTTAATTCCTCCATAAGGGCAGTTACATTCTCCCTCTTCTCCACATAGAAATACACTTTTCCCAGATCCAGACTCTTATCCACCAGCCTTACTTTGACAGGAAACTCCCCGGCCTCCCTGTGATCCTCCATATTGAGGATATTCCAGCGATAAGTGGAGAAATATCCCCCCGCATTATAATCCTCATATATAATTTCCGCGTTCTGGGTATGGGGCGCGTCGAAATAGGCTAATACATTCTGTTTTTCAGGAGCCACAAGGGTGAACTCCACATAGGCTTCCTCGTTTTCATTTATTCTCTCATAATGAGTATAACCCTCCCGCTTCTCCTCTTTCAGATTAACGGTTCGGAAACCCACTCTCTCCGCCTCTTCAAATATGCCATTCTCCTTCCCGTTCAGGCTATTTGCCATATCCTCCTGCAAGGCAAAGGGATTAATATAGTCTCTATAGTCAATATCCCTAATGGCGCTATTACAGGCAAAGACCAGGGGCATAGCATCCGCGTTCCGGAAAATGTAATTCTTTTTCTCCCTGGCAATCATTTTGTAGCGGTTTGGCATATAATCGTGTTGGGAAAGGAAATAGCGAATTCCGAAAAAGCAGTCAATAAACTTGGTGGAGGCTTCATTATAGAAGGACCAATTTCCATTATCCCGGAATCCCAGCTTTCCTAGGAACTTTATCTTGTCCTTTTTCTCGCTGGAGCTGAAATGAGATAGGCCGGCATAATTAAACTGCATGGGGTCATTATGGGAACGGCGGTAGAATTTCTCCAGCCGGTAGAAACCGGGATCGGTCTCCTCCTCCGATGCAAAGGTCCGGACCTGCTCTATCTTTTCCTCTGTCTTCTCAACATAGTCCCGGTACTCACTAAATGAACCCATATCAAAGTAATTAATGACATCGGAGGCATTATAGGTCAGATCCAAGAGTTCCACAGTGAAGAAAACCCAAAACACAGCCTTAAATGGGATTTTCTTTATGAGGGCCAGCAGAATTGACCCTACAAACAAGAGAATGCAGACCGAATCCAGCAGGACCTCCTTCTTCCCAATGCAATAGTTATGGGACAGAATGAGGTAGGCCGAATAGGCAAGGAAGAGACCACATACAGGGAAAACCACCCGGAAAAGGAAGGGCGCGGCCGCAGAAAAAGCCTTGAAAGTGACATTACCGGCCTTTGCACTGGTCTGGGCGCGTTCCTCCGCCTTTCCCTGGATTAGTCCCTCTGCACCAGCCCGGGCCGGATCCTCCGCCTTTCCCTGGGTCAGTCCCTCTGCACCGGTCTGCGCGGACTCCTCCGAACCGTTTTGTGCCGGTTCAAAGATCTCCGGCCATTCATCCCACAGCACCTGATCCGTCAAAACCTTTTCCAGTCCGACCGCCCTCTTCCCTTCCGTCAGGGCCAGAAATTCCCTGCAGGAAATGAATATCATGAATAGGGAAACCATAAAGGAATAGCGGTAGGGGAAGCCTATGGGATGATTCAGGCCATGCCAGATCACATTCAGCATATTCATCCACATATTGACGCAAAGGAAAAGGAAAAAGCCCCCCGACAGAACCCTCTCTCTCAGGGAAAACCTCCTATCCAGAATGTAGAAGAAAAAGAGAATTGCCACTAATATTCCGCAGAAAATATTGGGCAGGCCGTAGCTAATATTGCCCTTAAAGGAGCCTGTATAGAGCTGGGTGGGCAGCTGATGTATAGGAAACATCTGGAAAAAACCCAAAGCCAGCTTATCCTTCTCTCCTTTCAGGGACAGGACAGCCGGCAAAAGCTCTACGGCGGTCAGCATCACAGCCAGAATAGACGTCAGGGCAAAGGAAGTGAAAAGCTCCTTGACCCGACAGCGATCCATATTGGCCTTCCTGCCCAAAAGCAGGAGCCATCCGAAAAAGAGAGCCGAGAAAATACAGATCATGAAGCCCGAATAGTAATTGGACAGAACCGCCAAAAATAAAGTCCAGAAATAAAGCCCCTTCCTGCGGGGATTCTTCACAATCCGAATAATACCCAATACAATTAGGGGAAAGAGAATTAGCGAAGCCGAATACATAGTGAGCTGGAAATAGGTGACAGGAAAGCCCGATAGGGCATAGGCCGTTGAAAAGGGCAACAGCCTTTTATCCGCCCCATAAACCTCCGCTAATAGATGAAAGCCTGCACAGGCGCTGAGGCCCAATGTCAGCAGAATAATCAGAGACTCCGCTACCGGAAGCCACGACGAAGGAAATAGCAGGGTTATGAGATTCATGGGACTGGCAAAATAATAGGCCGAAAATCCCGCCATACTGCCGCCCAAATTCTTGCTAAAGGAATAATTCAGATCATTATTACCGAAAAGGATAGTTTTCAGATAGGAAAGATAGTCCACGAACTGATAGCGCATATCCCCCGTCATCACTGTGCTGTCGCCAAAGGGATAGATGTGATGCACCGCAAATACAAGTGTATATAGGAGGATAGGCAACAAAAAAGCAATAAAATACAGAAGCTTCTTATTCGATTTTCCCTTCATTCACCAATTCCTCCTTAATTTCAAGCACGATAACTGTTTTTCCATTCTTTGTCAAGATGTGCTATACTTGAGAACGCAGTTTGAATTAATTGACAGAATCCCAAATCACCATAGAAAGGAATCTATACCCATGAAATTTGAATCCTTAAAGAAAATTCACGAGGGGAAATTCATTTCCCGCTATGACCTTTATTATAAGACCGTGGACGGACAGGACAAAATCTATGAAATGATTAGCCGGAATCACGACCTACATACCCTGGAGGACGTACAGAACCCCTCTCCGGACGCTGTTGTCCTAATTATCGAGGACGAAAGCCACGAGCACATTCTTATCGATAAGGAATTCCGGCCCGCTGCCGGCTGCTGGGTCTATAATTTCCCCGCAGGCCTCATCGATCCCGGCGAGACCCCGGAGGAAGCCGCCAGGCGGGAATTAAAGGAGGAGACCGGACTGGATCTCCTCACCATCGATGACAAAATCGGAGAAAGCTACAGTGCCATCGGCTTTGCTAATGAAAAGAATGTCTGTGTAGTCGGGACGGCAGGCGGCAGCTTCCACGAGAGCAGCTCAGTTTTTGAGGAAATCACCCCCGCCTGGTACTCCAGGGAGGAGGTCCGGGAGCTCTTGAAAAACAATCCTTTTGCCGCAAGAACCCAGGCCTATTGCTATCTCTGGAGCAAGGAAAAGAACTAAAGTCCCTCTGTCGCGTCCTGCCGTGGTCTCCCGGAAAAGCAGGGAACTCGCGTCCCTCCCCCAGACCGAGAATGAATTCTTCACCAGCCTTGGGACAACTATATTATCTATTTGTTTTTCTATGAAATAGGAGGTGACTGCCTTGTCGAAACTCCGTAATATTAAGGTTCTGACAACAGTGGCGATGCTTATTGCCATCTCCATCATTGCCGGCTTTTTCAAAATCCCTCTCACCATTTTTAGTGAGATCCGCTTTTCCTCCCTGCCCATTGCGGCATCGGGAATACTCTTCGGTCCCGGCATAGGCGGCATCGTGGGGGCTCTGTCTGATATAGGGGGCTATATCGTTAAGCCCACCGGACCCTTTTTCCCGGGCTTCACCATAAGCAGCGCCCTCTCGGGTGTAATATTTGGCCTGCTCCTATACCGCGGCGGCAGCTCAAGGCTACAGCGGATTCCCTTTTACTTGAGGGTATTCATTGCAGAACTCCTTCATACCATAATCATAGGCCTGCTGCTAAACAGCCTCTGGCTTTCCATCCTCTACGGAAATGCCTTCCTGCTTGTTGCAGGCGGCAGGGTTATTAAGGAATTAATTATGCTGCCCATAAATACCATCCTGCTCTGTCTCGTCTCAAAACCGGTGGTAGGCAGCTATAAGCGGTTTTTTAGTGAAAACGACAAGCAGCAGCATCCCATTTAATAAAAATTTACGAGGCTTTTATATAATGAACTACCAAGAGGCAATGTCCTTTATTAATAGTATTCCCCGTTTCTCGCCCACTTCCATTGTAAATGGCACCGCCACCTATGATTTGGTGGCGGTAAGAGAGTTACTGCGGAGACTGGGAAACCCCCAGAATTCCCTGAAATTCGTCCATATTGCAGGCACTAACGGGAAAGGCTCCACATCGGCCTTTCTCTTTCAGATCCTAGTAGAAAGCGGACTGAAAACAGGACTCTACACATCTCCCTTCCTGGAGCGTTTCACAGAGAGGATCCGGGTCTCCCAAAAAAGTTCCTCCGATGAAATCTCAGAAGAGGCTTTGGCCCGGCTTACCGAAACCGTAAAGAATGCCGCAGATAGCATGGATTCCGACGGACTTCCCTACCCTTCCGAGTTTGAAATCGTCTGTGCCATTGCTTTTCTCTACTTTGCGGAAGAGAATTGCGACATCGTGGTACTGGAGGTGGGTTTAGGCGGCAGACTGGATGCCACTAATGTAATCTCCTGTCCGGAGCTGGCCCTTATAGCCACAATTTCCCTGGATCACACGGAAATTCTAGGAAATAGCCTGCCGGAAATTGCCTTTGAAAAGGCCGGTATTATCAAGGAGGGCTGCCAGGTCATCCTCTACCCCCAGGATCCGGAAGTGACGGCCGTATTCCAGAGAGTCTGTAAGGAAAGAGCTGCCACCCTCTATGAGGCGGTCATGCCGGATCGGCTTCTTTCTCAAAATCTAGAGGGACAGAGCTTTCATCTCACTCTGCCCGTCCGGAAAGGAACCGGTTCCAATGAGAGAGGCTCTTCCGCCTCTGCAAATGACTCCGACCTCTCCCTTTCCGCTAATGAGTCCAACTCCGCCAAGGACATGGCCTCTGCCTCAGGAAACAGCTCTATTTCCAGCGGCAACGGCTCAGATCCTTGTGAAAACTCCTTCGAATTTCCGGAGCTTACTATTCGCCTTTTGGGGGAATATCAGACGAGAAATGCGGCCCTGGCCGTAAATGCCGCCCTTCATCTCATGGAAAAGGGGTGGCCTGTCACAGAAGACTCCATTAGAAGAGGACTTCTGACCGCCACCTGGCCCGGCCGCTTTGAGCTAGTCCGGAATAATCCCACCGTAATTCTGGACGGCGGCCACAATGAAGAGGGCGCAAAGGCCTTATTAAATAGTCTCCGGCTCTATTTTCCAAACCGGGAGATTATTTTCGTAACTGGCGTACTGGCGGATAAGGCCTACAAAAAAATGACGGGAACACTTATCCCCGTCGCCCGGAAATTCTTCACTGTATCGCCTAACTCTCCCCGTGCCCTGGCCTCTGAGGCCCTGGCCCGTCATCTACAGGAACAGGGGGTGGAAGCCATTGCCTGTGAGAGCGTACCTGCCGCAGTCAAGGCCGCCCTTGCCGAGGCAGGGAGGGATGGTATTGTCTGCGTCTTCGGTTCCCTCTATCTCATCGGAGAAGCCAGGGGGCTTTTTCGCTAAATCAGATAAAGGCACCTTTTTCAAGACTCCAGCACATGGCTGCTCTGCTGCAGACCGGGAAAACCGTTCTGACGCAGGGCCTCATAGAGGACAATAGCTACGGAATTACAGAGATTCAGGGACCTGCAGTCCTCCCGCATAGGAATCCGAATGCAGCGGTCGGGATTTGCCCTGAGAATGTCCTCCGGAATTCCGCCGCCTTCCCTGCCGAACATAATGAAGTCATCCATGCCAAAGCCCACATCCGTATAGCACCGGCCGCCCTTTGTAGTAGCATACCAAATCCTAGCTCCAGGATGCTGTCCCTGGAAATCCTCGAAGTTCTTGTATCTACTCACATCCAACCTATTCCAGTAGTCCATTCCGGCCCGTTTCAAATGCTTATCGCTCAGGATAAATCCCAGGGGCTCTATTAAATGTAGAGAAGAACCCGCATTTAAGCAGGTCCTTCCAATATTGCCCGTATTAGCCGGAATCTCCGGCTCATGCAGTATAATTGATAGCAATATATTCTCTCTCTTTCAAAAACAAATTTATTTCATTCACCACCGGAACCCATCTGCCATAACCCTTCACTGAAGAAGTGGGGGTCTTCTCAAACCGAGATACCCCCCACTCATCAACTCTACCGCAATATATCAAGTCCCGGAACCATCAATTCCAGCCAGGCAATCCTTCATCCCTCTATTCCCTCTTGGGCTTAGGCCTGACATCCGTATGGGAATACATGAAAACATCATTCCTGACCTTGAAATCCAGATCTTCTAGATATTTATCCGCCTGAGTCTGTATGACCGCCGTATTCATGGCGCTCTTCAGGGCCGATACATAGATAAATCCGATTAGTAAGCAGACCACTGCCGCAATGACAATAGGCATTGTGGTCATTTTCTGTAATAAATATAGGACAACCAGACAAATTATCAGTGGAATCAGAGTTCCTAATGCAAAATATTTCCAATACTTTCCACTGTCCACAGGAAGAGTTCCCACCATTTTGCCTGTCTGACCGTTCATGGCAAAGGTATAAACCTTGTCTTCATACTTGGTGGACAGCATCCAGACGGGCAGCATGGCATATTCCGTTTTGTCATCGGAAGTATTGATTCTCTTGGACCGCTCACTCACCTCCGTGAAGCCGGTGACCGAAGAACGAATCTTATTGACGACAGTATTCTCAATCCGGGTATTGGCCCTGGGCTGGGCCTCCTCAGCAGATACATCATAGCGGTCCGCCAGATAACCTGAAAAGTAGGCCTTGTCATAGGGAACGAAGTCCCCATAATTATAGGGTTCCAGACCGTCCATCAAAGCATCGTCCATCTGCTTTGAAGCATCCACCGGAATCCGGCTGAAATCCATCACCCCTACCCGGTTTATCAGATAATGATCCTTTTTAATATAAGTATTGTTGGCATCGCTCCAGGTCTTGGCCCTTACACCATTAAAGGTCATGGCGCCCTCCGCCTTGCAGCTCATGAGCCAGAAAGGCACATATACGCCCTGAACATTCTTAATGCGGTTATTCTCTTTGAAAGCATCGGGCAACAGCTTCTTTCCTTCATAGAATTTCTCCAGAGCCCCCGAGGCCTTTTCCTTATCCAGCTTGAAGGGAATCATGCAATCCGGTTTGTAGGTTCCCTCAAAGGCCTGGGGCACAATGGCCTGGTTGCCGCAATAGGGACACTCTGTTGCGGCCGTAGTCTCATCTGCCACGATTTCTGCTCCACAGGAGGGACAGTGAAAGCCTGTCACTTGACCATTTTCATCCTGTATCAGCTCCTGCTCAGGCTGGGTCCACACCATATCGGAGGAAGCCGCATCCGCCTCCTCTGCCGCCTGGGCGGCCTGAGCCTGCTCCATAGTGAATTCCGTCATGCAGTATTCACATGTCATCTTCTGCGTCCCGCCCTTAAATATCAGAGGCGCACCACAGGACGGGCACTTAAAATTTAATACATCTGCCATATTCTAACCCTCTTTAATTCACATAAAGCAATCATTCGCAATCCGTTTCCCGCTCATGAAAGCCGGACAGCTGGTGTTCCGTCTCAGAAGGCGCTTTAACAACTCCCGAAACACGAACGCCGGACACCTGGTGTTCCGGCTCAAAAGGCGTTTTGACACCTCCCGAAACAAGTAAGCCGCACCCCTGCTTAATCTGAACACATTTGAAGCAGGGGGATTACTTGTACTGCGTTCAAAAGCCGGGACAGTCCGCGAAACCCCGCGCACCAGCCCCGGCTTCCCGTAAACTTTTTGCGAAAACCTCTCCCTATCGACCCTTACATTTATAGAAGCTTTTCAAGCCTCCACTCGAAAATCCTTCCAATCCTAATCTAAAAGCAAACTCGCTATCTATTGAGGCTTCCCGATAGAATCAAGCCCGACGTACTATTTGGCTTTTCCTGCTAAAATCAAACCTGGCATCCTATTTGGCTTTTCCTGCCAGAATCAACCCCAGCATCCTATAAGTCTTCCCCTGCCAATAGCAAGCCCGACATCCCATAAGCCTTTCCCCGCCATTAGCAAGCCCAGCATCTTACAAGCCTTACCCTGCCAATAGCAAACCCGGCATCTATGAGGCCTTCCCCGCCAATAGCAAGCCCGGCATCTATGGGAGTTTTCCTTTCAGAAGCCTCCGGTCTCTTTACTGGGGTCTGGGCTGGCCGCAGTTCATGCAGAACTTGCCGCTATTCTTGGTGCCGCACTCACTGCAGAACCAATCCTTGGCATCGGCTGCAGGCGCCGGAGCAGGGGCCTTCTGTCCACAGTTAGTGCAGAACTTGCCCGTATTCTCCGAACCGCAATTGGAGCAGACCCAAGCTCCCGCCGAAGGAGCCGCCTGACCACCCTGAGGAGCCATGCCACCCTGGGGTGCCATTCCGCCCTGAGGAGCCATGCCGCCCTGCATCTGCGGATTCTGGTACTGGCCCTGCATCTGAGGATTCTGATACTGACCCTGCATCTGAGGATTGCCATACTGACCCTGCATCTGGGGATTCTGACCCATCTGGAAGAGCTGGGCCGCATTGACGCCGCCTGCATTCTGGGCCATATTCATTCCCGCAAAACCAAACATAGCACCGCCTGCGCCCTGATTCTTGGCGGCATCCTGCATAGCCTGGGCAGTTGCGCCGACCATGGTAGCCGCAGCCATATTGGGATTCCTGTTGATAGCATTCCTCTGAGCTTCCTTGATGAGCTTTTCATCCTCTTCGGAGGCCTTAACAGAAGAAACACCAAATCTGGCAATCTCAATACCCCTAAACTCCTTCCAATCCCTGGAAAGCTCCTCATTCAGGGCATCCGCGATTTCCTTGGTATGGCCGGGAAGAGCGCTATAGCGGATTCCCATCTCGGAAATCCTGGCAAAGGCAGGCTGCAGAGCTGTCAGAAGCTCTGACTTCATCTGAGAATCAATCTCAGAACGGGGATAATCAACGGTTACATTACTGGCCACATTAGTATAGAAAAGAATGGGATCCGTAATCTTGTAGGAATACTCACCAAAACACTTAATGGCAATATCCACATCCAGACCGATATTCATATCCACAACACGGAAAGGAACTGCATTGGCCGTACCATACTTATTACCAATGATTTCCTTGGTATTCACGAAATAAACGCGCTGATCCTTGGGGGCGTCGCCGCCAAAGGTGAAACGCTTTCCAATGGTCTTGAATGTATCCTTAATAGACTGTCCCAGCTTTCCGCTGAAGATCGAGGGCTCCGTGGAAGAGTCATAGACAAACTCGCCGGGCTCCGCGCAGAGCTCTGCAACCTTACCCTGATCCACAATAATCATACACTGGCCCTCATTAACCGCAATGACAGAGCCCTTGGTAATAATATTATCCTCGCCTTTAGTATTGGAGGACTTCCTCTTTGTAGACAGGCGCTTCTGACCCTTAACCATCAGAATATCTTTCTCCAAGGAGTCACAATAGAAGTATTCCTTCCACTGGTCAGCTAAGGTGCTGCCCACCGCATTTGCCAATGCTTTGATAAGTCCCATACTTACCTCCTAATAATTAAACGTGTTATAAAAATTTCCTACTCTGTTCTCTCTCAGATTACCAGATAAATCTGCCGACAGAAAAAACTTATATGAATTATATTTTACTCCATTTATACAAGGTTTACAAGAAAAACCATTGTCTCACAGACAGACCCATATTAGTACGGCTCACCCTTGCCCGGCACCGCCTTACCTCACGGGCATCCTCACCGGTGCCGCCTTACCTCATGGATATTCTCCCCGGTGCCGCCTTATCTCATGGATATTCTCCCCGGCACTGATTTACCTCATGGGCATCCCTGGGATATTTTGACCCTTCTCCCCGGCACCGCCTTACCTCATGGGCATCATCTTGATATCCGCGCCCTTCTTCACAAGCCGGCAATACTTATAAGGCTTCTTAATTATGACCGTGACTCCGCCAATGGTGAGCTTGGTTCCGGGGTGCATGGACTCGTGCAGAACCACCATAGCATCACTGGTCTCCTCGAATTCCTCCTCCAAAGCCTTGATTTCCTCTGTATTCTCCTCCAACTTCTTCTGAGCCACAGCCATAGTACTGGACAGGCTCTTGATCTGAGCCACCTTCTCAGGCGTAAACTTCTCACCCTGCACCAGCTTTTGCTTGAAGCCAAGGAGAACAGGCTGAACCCTCTTCACGGTAGCCTCCAGATCCTGATTCTCATGCTTGAGATCCGCATAACGGGCCTTCTTCACGGGATCCACGCCCACCTCAACCTCGGTAGATGCCCCCATATCTGAGCCAATAGACTTAGCCTCGATCTTCTTTCCCGCATGAACCGCACCACCAGTAATAAAGCCCTTCCGGCCCTCCACCGTAATGCTATCCTTTGCAATGACATCGCTGCCCATGATACACTCGGCATGGACGTAGTTGCCGGCCTCTATACTGGCATTCTCAATATACTTGGCAATCACATTGGTGCCGGCCTTGATCTTACCCTTGCCCATACCATTAATACCCCGGGCCACACTGATCTGGCCGCCCGCTTCCACAATGGCGCCTTCCACAACGCCCCGGACCTCAATGTCCCCACTGGCCCGCACTGTGAATCCGGCCCGAATATTACCCTTAATTAAAAGGCTTCCCTCATACTTCTCAATATTTCCGGTGGATGTATCGATATCATTCATCTCCAGCACATCCGACACGAAAACCGATTCGCCCGTGAGCTGTACATGACCATCCACATCACAAATCAGGGTCAGTCCATCATCGGAAATATGCATTCCCCGGCCGAAATCAAACCTGGCCTTCTTGACATCCCGGGCCGCCAGTTTCTCCCCAAACACATTCATGCCGGGCTTACCTAGCACTTCCTTATTAAGTTTGGCTAACTCCTGGCCTTTCTTGCATTCACATACCGTATTCAGATGGAAGAAGTCCACGGATCCGTCCTCTTTAATGGTAGGCTTGACAGAAAGATCCGTATTAAAGAGATAATCCACGCTGCCATCAACACCCTGAACGGGGAACTGACCCTTTACAATGACATAATCCGTACAATAATGGGGTTCGGCCCGGAAAGCCTTGAAAACTTCCTGGTCCAAATCCACCTTCACCTTCAGGGCGGTCAAATCCCCCTGGATTTCCTTTTCCGTAATCAGGCTTCCACCCTCAACAGGTGGGTAGAAGCGGGCAATTACGCTCATTTTGTCCTCGGCAACCCGAACCCGGCTCTCCTCATTGACCTTGAAAGTCAAAGGTTTATCCGAAAGATTTATCACCTTTTGCTGATTCGAGGAAAGCGCTGAACGAATAATATTCTGGCTATAGTTAATCCTCTTTTGATCCAAATAGTCTCCTAACTCGCTCATGGAAAGGGGTTTTCCTTCACCCTCCGCCGGATATATTGTTAGGGTCGTCCCCTTCCCGTCACTAGTCAGTTGGAAATAACCGTTTCTATCTCCCATTGCTCTCCTCCTTTCAATGCCTCCAAATTAATGGCAGCAGAACATATTCTTTCTCTAGTTAGAATCAAATTATAATTACTATAAATAATACCAAATCGAGGGCTTTAATTCAATAATGAATGCAACATAATTCACAGTATGTGGCTTTGCGGATGCTACTGAAAAACACCCGGCCCGTCGCTTATTTTTTGCAAGTTTCATACCCTCCGTGTCCCCTTCCGCGGACCGACGGACGGCCAGAACCATGGATTTGTGCCTAAATCTCTTCTAACCAATTGATTTAGGCACAGTTTCACTTTCCCGGCCCCTCTCGGCAGGCCAGGAACCGGTTACCGGAACAACTTGCGCGTGCCTAATTCTCTTCAATTCAGTTGATTTAGGCACAGTTTCACTTTCCCGGCTCCTCTCGGCAGGTGGTGGGAAGGTCCAACACCGCTAATATGATTTTTCTGTCACAAATCTACTACAAAATACGAAAATAGCCATATTGAATTTATACATATACTTATGCTATTATATTTTGATTGCAGACCATTCTTTTAGGAATCCATTCATTCCAAGTCAGGATTTCCGCTTTAGAAAGGTCCTGCATTGGATATGGGCGGAGGTTCTTTTCTCCGCAGACGAGGAGGCGATTTTTTATGACGAAGGTTGATATTATTTCTGGTTTTCTGGGTGCCGGCAAGACCACACTTATCAAAAAGCTGATTGCTGAGTCTTTTCAGGGAGGCAAGGTTGTCCTCATTGAGAACGAGTTTGGCGAAATCGGTATTGACGGCGGCTTCCTGAAGGATGCAGGAATTCAGATTACAGAAATGAATTCAGGATGCATCTGCTGCACTCTGGTAGGGGATTTTGGCAAGGCCCTGAAGGAAGTGGTGGAGCAATATCACCCTGACAGAATTATCATAGAGCCCTCTGGTGTTGGAAAGCTTTCCGACGTCGCCAGGGCTGTGGAGCGTGTTGAGGCTTCTGTGGGCTTAGTAGTGAATAGCCTTGTGACCGTTGTAGACGGTATCAGAGCCAAGATGTATATGAAGAATTTCGGCGAGTTCTTTAATAATCAGGTGGAAAGCGCCGGAACCGTTATTATTAGCCGTTCCCAGAATATGAAGCAGGATAAGCTGGATGAACTCACAGCCCTTATCAGGCAGCATAACGAGAAGGCTGTTATCATTACTACCTCCTGGGATGAGCTGAAGGGCGATCAGATCCTGGGAGCTATGGAGAACGGCCATACCCTGGTGGATGCCATGATGGAAGAGCTCAGAAATACCCCCTATGAAGAGCACCATCACCACCATCACCATGACGAGGAGGAGGGCGAACACCACCATCACCACCATGAAGAAGGCGAGGGTGAAGAGGGTGAGCACCACTGCCCCCACCGCCACGAGCATGATGAGGAGGAGGGCGAACACCACCATCACCACCATGAAGAAGGCGAGGGTGAAGAAGGCGAACATCACTGCCCCCACCGCCACGAGCATGACGGGGAGGAGGGCGAGCACCACCATCACCACCATGAGGAGGGTGAGGGTGAAGAGGGCGAACATCACTGCCCCCACCGCCACGAGCATGACGGGGAAGAAGGCGAACACCACCATCACCACCATGAGGAGGGTGAGCACCACCATCACCACGAGGAGGGCGAACATCATCACCACCATCACCATCACGGACATGATGCCGATGAGGTCTTCACCAGCTGGGGACAGGAAACCTCCCATAAATTCAGCGAGGATCAGCTCAAGGGCATTATGGAAAAGCTCAAGGAAGGCGAGGAGTACGGTATTATCCTCAGGGCAAAGGGCTATGTCCCCTCCAGCGACGGAGAAGACTGGCTCCACTTCGACCTGACCCCCGGCGAATATGAGATCCGCCACGGCTCCGCCGATTATACCGGCAGACTCTGCGTCATTGGATCCCAGGTGAAAGAGGACAAATTAAAGGAACTTTTCGGATTATAAAAAGAAGGTATCAACCATGTTTAAGAAACGAGAGGTTCCGACCTACATTATTACCGGATTTCTGGAAAGCGGGAAAACCAGCTTTGTCATCGAAACTATGCGGGAGGGGCAGTTTGCGGACGGCAACTCCACCGCATATTTTCTATGTGAAGAAGGCATAGAGGAAATCGACACTGAGCTCCTTGAAAAGAACCGCTTCAAGATCTATCCTGTAGAGTCGGAAACCGACATTACAAAGGAATTCTTCCTTTCCGTTGAGAGAAAGGATCACCCGGACAGGGTTATGATCGAATACAACGGAATGTGGGACCAGGACACTCTCCTGGAAGCCCTGCCGGAGCAGTGGCTCTTGGCCGAGGCCATAGCCACCGTTGACGCCGGCACCTATGAAACCTATTTGAATAATATGAAGATGATGATCCTTAATCAATTCGCATATTCGGACCTCATCCTCTTCAACCGCTGCAAGGAGGGCCAGGATCTGGCCATGTACAAGCGCACGGCCCATGCCAAAAACCGCAGGGCCCAGGTCATCTTTGAAATGGAAGACGGCACCATGCGTAATGACATCAAAGAGGAGCTGCCCTACGACATCAACGCCCCCATCATTACCATTGATGATGATGACTTCGGCCTCTGGTATCTGGATGTCTACGACAATCTCCAGAATTATATGGGAAAGACCGTCCGTTTCAAGGGTCAGGTCTATAAGCCCAGACGGGGAAAGGCCGAATATTTCGTGCCCGGCAGATTCGCCATGACCTGCTGCGCCGCTGACATTCAGTTTGTGGGCTTCCCCTGCCGCTTTGACAGAAGCTCGAAATTAAAGGACAAGGCCTATGTCATGGTTACTGCCGTGATACAGGCTTCCAAGAATCCAAATAATAATCAGCCGGCCCCCTATCTCATTGCCAAGACGGTGGAGAAAGCGGAGCCCGCTGAGGAAGAGGTAGTTTACTTTACCTGATGTTTGAAATGACGAGACGGGAATATGGCGGGCTTGTCCTGCTCCTACTAGCCATAGCGGCTGCCGCAGCCTTTCTCCTGCAAAGGAAAAGGCGAAAGGACGGAGTCCTGATTTTTACGGCTCTGACCTCCCTATATCTGCGGTTTTTCTATATCCTTTATACACCGACCTGGATGCGGCAGCACGATGTCATCGGTTTTGGAAACAGCAAGGGGATCGGACAGGCCGCCCTCATTGAATGGATCTACCATAATGGGCGGCTGCCTGATTTCGATCCCAGGAAGCGGTGGGGCTTTTTTCAGCCCCTGCTTCACCATATTCTCTCAGCCGTCTGGCTAAAGATTAATACGGCACTGGGAATCGCTTATGAGGCCGCCTGCGAGAATATACAGATTCTGACCCTAATATACAGCTTAATTTTCCTTTGGTATGCTTATCGCACCCTCAAGGAAATGGGGCTTTCCGGGACGCCAATGAAATTGGCCTTTGCCCTGACGGCCCTGCATCCCTCCTTCATCCTAATGTCCGGCAGCGTGAATAATGACATGCTCTGCCTCATGTTTCTGATGATGGCGATTTATTACAGCCTTGTGTGGTATCGGAAAAGCACTTTGGGAAATATTCTGAAGGTTGCTGTCTGTATAGGCTGCTCCATGATGGCCAAGCTCATGGGTGTCTTGATTGCCCCTGCCATAGCCTTTCTCTTCCTGCACAAGCTCTACCTGTCCTGCCGGGAGACAAAAAGACAGAATGAGGCCGGGCCGGGCTCTAGACAGGATCCCACTTCAAAAGATAGTGCAATTATAGAAACAGAGAATCCAGCCATACAGGAAAACGTTGGAAGTATTGAAGCAAAGGGAGATCTGGCAAAGGGGCATCAGACAAAGGGAAATCTGACAAAGGGAAATCTGGCAAAGGAAAATCTGACAAAGGGAAATCTGGCAAAGGAAAATCTGGCAAAGGGAAATCTGACAAAGGGAAATCTGGCAAAAGGACGTCAGACAAAGGGAAATCTGACAAAGGAACATCAGGCGAATGGAGATCAGATCCCTACTCTCCCCTCCCCCCGCTCCTTAATTGGACAATTTCTCTGCTTTGGCGGTGTGTCCCTGCCCTTGGGGCTCTTCTTCCCCATCCGGAACCTTGTCCTTTTCGGTGTACCCCTAATGTATGTGCCAAAGGTGGGAGAGCCGGTGGGTCAATATGGAATTCTACAGAGAATTTTTGACATCAGAACTTCAACACCCTATACTAATCTGATTTCAAACGGGAATCCATATGATGAATTCAACATTCCCCTGGCACTTATGAAAACGTCCCTTACCGGGGAATATGATTATGGGGCGATAAACTCTTATATAAATCCCTTTGCCTGGATTCTATTGGGAACGGGAATTCTTTTGGCAATAGTGGCGCTTTGGGCCACAGTTCGCTTTGTCTTTCTGAAAAAGTCAAATATGAGCGGACTTCATCGGGCCTTTTGGGGAATTATCTACTTTACGGCCATGGCCTTTTATATCCGTCTGGTCTTTTCCGCCCCTTACTTCAGTTCCCAGGACTTCCGGTACATTGCTTATCTCATTGTGCCAGAATCCCTATTTCTGGGATTATTATATGGAGAAATAAAGGGCATTCGCCTTCCCCTCCTGATCCTTACAGTACTGTTCAGTCTATCTTCAACGGCAGTCTACTTCCTGCTGGGTCTGCCCTGAAGCGGCCACAAGAAGCTTCCTCCAAAACAGGCCTGCTTTGAAGCGGCCACAAGAAGCTTCCTACAAACCAGACCTGCTTTGAAACGGCCACAAGAAGCTTCCTCCAAACCAGACCTGCTTTGAAGCGGCCACAAGAAGCTTCCTCCAAAACAGGTCTGCCCTGAAGCCACAGCCTCAATGTCTGCCTTGTAATTATTCCACAGCAGTCCATCTTCTCTAGTGTCTGCCCTAAGGTGATTATTATGAAATTCATCCACTGTTCGGATATTCATTTAGATGCGTCCATGACCAGCATATCCGACCCAAAAAAAGCAGAAGGCCGCAGAAATGAGGTACTTTTGACCTTTGTACGTATGGTGCGCTATGCCCGCAAACACAATATTCGCGCCATCCTCATTGCAGGAGACCTCTTTGACAGCGAACGGATTTTCTTCTCCACCATGGATATTGTCAAGGACTGCATTACCGGCAATCCGGAAATTGACTTTCTCTATACCACCGGCGACAAAGAAAAC
>JAILCB010000300.1 GCA_024680595.1 Lachnospiraceae bacterium
GGCTTGTTCGGAAATGTCTTGCTATGTGGGGGACAAACTCTGATCCGGAGGGATTAAGCTCCTCCTATAACGGGAAACAATGTCCCCTGCATTCATGAGCAGGTTGCGAGGTGGATTGCGAGTGACCGCTTTATTGAGGGGATGAGATGGGCTTAAGCTCCTCTGGAAACGGGAAACTATGTGTCCTGCGTTCATGAGCAGGTTGCGAGGCGGATTGCGAGTGACCGCTTTATTGAGGGAAATGAGATGGGGGTTGGGGATGACGAATTGATGATGAATTCGCTATTCCATGACGATACCGAGACGAATATGGATGAGGGAATGATATGCGGTTTGGGGATAATGTAACAGAGGAAGAGGCCCGTGCTGAGATTCTGGAGGCTGTGGCGGATTTTGCCAAGAGGTTCCGGAAGGGACCTGTGCCCTATCAGGAGGGCGATAGGATTCCCTATGCAGGCAGGGTTTATGATGAGAGAGAAATGATCAATCTGGTGGATGCTTCCCTGGAATTCTGGCTGACGGCAGGGCGTTTTACCACAGAATTTGAGCGGGCCTTTGCTCAATATCTGGGAATCCGCTATGTCTCTATCGTCAATTCCGGCTCTTCCGCAAATCTTCTGGCTTTTATGACGCTGACCAGTCCATTACTGGGGGACAGACAGCTAAAGAGAGGGGATGAAGTCATTACCGTGGCGGCCGCTTTTCCTACGACGGTGGCTCCCATTCTGCAGTACGGTGCAGTGCCGGTATTTGTAGATGTGACAATTCCCCAATATAATATTGATGTCTCTAGACTGGAAGAGGCCAGATCGGATAGGACAAAGGCAGTTATGATAGCCCATACCCTGGGTAACCCTTTTGACTTGAAGGCCGTGAAATCATTCTGCGATAAATATGGACTCTGGCTCATAGAGGATAACTGTGATGCCTTAGGCTCTGTCTATGAGCTGGATGGAGAGAGGAAACTCACGGGAACCGTGGGAGATATCGGCACCAGCAGCTTTTATCCCCCCCACCATATGACCATGGGAGAGGGCGGGGCAGTTTATACCGACAATCCTCTATTAAATAAGATTATCCGGTCTATGCGGGACTGGGGCAGGGATTGCGTCTGTCCTCCGGGAGTGGATAATACCTGTGGCCACCGCTATGACGGAAGCTTTGGCCAGCTGCCCAAGGGCTACGATCACAAATATGTCTATTCCCACTTCGGATACAATCTCAAGCCCACGGATTTACAGGCAGCTATTGGCTGCGCCCAGATAGAGAAGTTTCCCTCATTCGTGAAAAGGAGGCGGGAGAATTTCTCCTATCTAAAGGATAGATTAAAGGACCTGGGGGATCGGCTGATACTACCGGAGCCGGCGGCCCATTCAGAACCCTCTTGGTTTGGCTTCCTCATTTCCGTGCAGCCGGATTCGGGCCTATCCCGGAATGAAATGGTCAAGCAGATTGAGGGAGAGGGCGTTCAGACCAGGATGCTTTTCTCTGGAAATCTTTTGAAACACCCCTGTTTCGACCAATATAGGGATAATGAAAACGCTTTCCGGGTTGTGGGTGATTTGGACTGTACGGAGAGAATCATGCAGGATAGCTTCTGGGTGGGACTTTATCCCGGAATGGACCGGGCCAGACTTGATCGAATGGCGGACGTCATCCGGCGGGCAGCGGGGGCCTAGAAATGGACCGGGCCAGGCTTGAGCGGATGGCGGATGCATCCCGGCGGGCGGCGGGGCCTAGAAATGGACCAGGCCAGGCTTGAAGCAGATGGCGGATGCATCCGGCGGGCGGCGGGGGCCTAGAAATGGACCGGGCCAGGCTTGAGCGGATGGCGGACGTCATCCGGCGGGCGGCGGGGCCTAGAAATGGACCAGGCCAGGCTAAATCGGATGGCGGATGCATCCCGCGGGCGGCGGGGTCTAGAAATGGACCGGGCCAGGCTTGAGCGGATGGCGGACGTCATCCGGCGGGCAGCGGGGGTCTAGAAATGACCTGCAGGTTTTGAGTTGTGAGTCGTTTTGAGAAAAGAAAAAGTATTAAAGAAGGACGAAAAGAATTATTATGCAGGATATTAAATTGCTGGACTGCACCCTGAGGGACGGGGGCTTTCTGAATTCCTGGAACTTTGGCCGGGGGACAATGGTGAATTTCTTTGAGCGGTCAGTCTCTGCGGGCATCAATTATATAGAAGTGGGTTTTCTGGATGAGAGAGAGCCCTTCGATCCGGATCGGACCATAACCCCCAATTCCCAGGGAATGGATCGGCTTTTTGCAGGCTTAGATCATGGCAATTCCAAGATCTTTGCCATGATTGATTATGGCACCTGCCCTTTGGAGAACGTATCGGATGCAAAGGATTCTGTCATAGACGGGATTCGGGTCATGATTAAGAAAAAGACCATGATTGAGGCCATTGGTTTTTGTAAGGAGTTAAAAAACAAAGGTTATCTTATCGGAGCTCAGCCGGTTTCCGTAACGGGTTATACAGATGATGAGATGCGGGACTTGGTGAAGCTCATGAATGAGCTGAAGCCTATGGCTATGTATATAGTGGATACCTATGGGCTTTTGGACCGTTCCCATGTTTTGCATATTTTTGAACTCATCGATTCCCTGCTAGATCCGGAAATCGCTATTGGTTATCATGCCCATAATAATTTCCAGTTGGCCTTCTCGAATTCTGTGGCACTGATGGAAAAACAGGGAGATAGAACACTTGTTATCGACGGCTCAGCTTTCGGAATTGGAAAGTCTGCCGGCAACTGTCCCCTGGAGCTTTTGACCTCCTATCTAAACGGGCACAAAAACGCGTGCTATGATACAAGTCAGATTTTGGAGATGATAGATACAGGTGTTTTGAAAATATATGAAGAGAACCCCTGGGGCTATCAAATGCGATATTTCCTATGTGCCAGCAATGACTGTCATCCTAAATATCCCCAATATCTCCTGCAGAAGAAAACTTTGTCGGTTCGTTCCATAAATGAAATTTTATCCAAAATCGAGCCAAAAGAACGCCTGGCATTTAATCAGGCTCATATAGAAAAACTCTATTTGGATTATCAAAGCCATGAGATTAATGATAGGGGAGATATTGAAAAACTACAGGTGTTATTAGCGGATAAACCGGTGTTGGTTTTGGGGCCCGGTCCTTCTATGGGAACAGAGGGTGGAAAGGTAAGAGATTATATTAATAAAAAATCACCCGCTATCCTATCCATCAATTATTTGCCGGAGGGCTATGATATGGATTATCTCTTCCTGAGTAACTCAAAGAGGTATATCCAGTTGTCCACTAAGCTTTCTGAGGGTGGTCAAAATGGAGAGGTTACTAAGATAATTGCCACATCCAATGTGACTCCGGCCAGGGGCTCCTTTGATTTCAAGGTGGATTATGCCGGGCTTATTGACATGGATTTCGAGATACCGGATAATTCTCTACCTATGCTATTGAGACTATTGCATAGGATTGGGGTGAAGGAAGTGGCACTGGCAGGCTTTGACGGCTATGTAGCCGAGGCCGGGCAGAATTATATGAATCCTGCCATGGAATATGAGTTTGCAAAGGACTATGCAGTGCGGCTCAATGATTATACCAGCGGTGTAATTGCCTCACTCAGGGATGATATGGACATTTCCTTTGTGACGGAGTCCAGATACCGGGCCTGAATCCAATTAGATAAATAGATGGCAGGTGTTTACAGTCTATGGCTCTTTTCCAGTTGACGCTCCGGAAACCATACAGTCTCCAGGGGCGTGGATGAGATGGCAGGTGTTTACAGTCTATGGCCTTTTTCGGGGCGGATTAATATGGACAGGGAATGAAAGGCGGTGTAAGCAATCCCCCATTTTTAAATGCGTTAGCCTTAAGCGGGGGCTGACTTATCTGTTTCATGAGTAAGGAGCGAAGCGGATTACGAATGACCGCTTTATTTAGTGAGAGGAATTTGAGAAATATGGGATATTATCTGGCGGCA
>JAILCB010000003.1 GCA_024680595.1 Lachnospiraceae bacterium
AGGCTCTTGTCCGGAAGGGCGGTAATAAGCGAAAGATCCGCGGCTTCGAATCTCTCCGTCACTTCCCCCTCCATTTGGGAAATGAATAGGCCGAAATCCAGGGAAGCCATCTCCAGACTGATATTTCCGGAGGTAATTTTGGAAGCCTCTACCAAATCATCTGTCAGAACCTTAAGTCTGGCCGACTTCTGATCCAGAACATGGATATAGCTCTGCGCTTTCTCATCCTCCAGATCCAGCCTCTTCAAGAGATCCACATAATTAATAATAGATGTCAGCGGAGTCTTGATATCATGGGATACATTTGTGATAAGATCTGCCTTTAGCTTCTCGCTGCGGATCGATACCTCCATGGCATCCCGCATGCCCTCACTCATGGAATTAATGGCTGACCCCAGGGAAGCATTTACGGAATTCATATTCTCCGTATCGATTCCATGCTCCAGATTGCCCCGGGACATTTCCTCTACACCAAAGAGAATCCGGCCAAGCTGGGCCTCGCCATTGAGATATAGCACCAAAACAGCCAAATCCAGAACAAGGGCGCCAATATATCCCGCAAAACTGATTTTGGTCCCCACATAGACCAGAACTCCATTTAGGAGAATGAAAAGCAGGAAAAGAATCCCCCTTAGGGCAATAGAGCCTTTCCCCTCCATCCGTTTAGAGGAGATATAGTGCCACTTTTTCAGAAACCAATTGAATAGACTGTCCGAATACAGGGTTCCCGCCTTGAACCTCCGGACAAAGCTCAGATAAGCCGTGAGAAAAATAATATTTAGGGCGGCTGTTCCTCCGCCTAGAATAGCATAGGATGTCGCCGTAGAATCTGCACGCACCACATGATGCACCATTACATATATACCAAAAACCAGGACTCCTGACAGGAGCACCGCCGCTATCTCCGTCTTGGTCCTGTCGAAAGGATATAGACGGACCTTGCCCTCCGCCCCGGTCTGTATCATGAGAATAAGAAGACTAATCAAGACAAGCAGGCAAGAGGCCCCCACCATAATAATAAGCCTGATCACCAATGACCGATAATCGGCATAATTATCTCTGGCCACAGAGAAGGCATCCACGGCAGGATAATCTGTATCTACGGCAAATTCCAGATAGTAGTTGCCGGAGAATTGGCTCATATAGCTATTCATGAGCTCATAGAGATAGGCATCCGTGACCCGCATATTACTCTCGTACTCCAAACCCTTGGAATCCAGAATGAGATATCTGCCATAGGTCTTGATGGTATCGTCCTCACGGAAACTGCTGTCAGGAAAATTTGTATAGACATTCTTCCCGGCATAATCCACCAGGTAAAATCTGACATTTGTTTTCTTGATGTCCAGCTCTTTTTTTAGCTCCCTGTAATCCTGCTCGTCCTCGCCAATATCCTGCAAGGCCTGCTCCAGGAGATATAGCAAATCCTCCCTGCCGTAATAGTGGTTGGCATAGTCAAAAAGCTTTCTGCCCCGGACAGGGGAGTACTCTTCCTCCAGTTCGATCTCATCCTCCCCATCATCCGGCAGAACCTCATCCGTCTCCCCCTCCGCTTTTGAGGAGCTCACATACTTATATTGAAGACCCTTCTTGCTCCAGCGGATTAGGTCGGAGAGATAATATCCCACACTGGATTTCTGTGTTCCGGAGATCTTGCCCTCCTCCACATATTCCGCCAAATCCACTATCTTCCGCCCGTAATACCTGCCATTCCTCTCAAAATTTCCCTTGAGCCGGCTCTCCTTGACAATACTGTCCATCCTTTCCTTGACCAGATTCTGAAAGGCATCCGTGCGTTCAAAAACAGAGCTCTGCCGGAAAAAGCTCTCCCCCCTTTGCCTTGCCCCGGAATACTCCTTCAGGGCAAAGAAAAGGGAAAAAGCCAATAATACTGTGCAAAGCTCCTCAATGAAAAGCAATATTAGCCGAAAGTTTTTTCGAAAAAGATTCCGTTTTTCCTTCACTGTTTCTCGACCTTATATCCCACACCCCAAACCACCTTCAGGTATCTGGGCTCCTTGGGATTAATCTCGATTTTCTCCCGAATATGGCGGATATGAACGGCCACCGTATTATCCGCCCCAATGGCGTCTTCATTCCATATACTCTCATATATCTGATTAATAGAATAGACCTTGCCGGGATTCTTCACTAATAGCAAAAGAATATTATACTCAATAGGGGTCAGCTTAACGGTTTTCCCGTCCACTGTAACTGTCTTGGTATCATCGTCAATATTAAGACCCCCTACAGAGTAGACATTCCCGTTCCCCTCGGAAATAGCCCCCAGCTTAGTATAGCGCCGGAGCTGGGACTTAACCCTGGCCACCAGCTCCAGCGGGCTAAAGGGCTTAGAAATATAATCATCCGCCCCCACATTAAGGCCCAGAATCTTGTCCGCATCCTCAGATTTGGCGGAAAGAATGATAACCGGGATACTGCTCTCCTTCCGGAGCTTCAGCGTAGCATGGATACCATCCATTTTTGGCATCATAATATCAATAATCAGGAGATGGATTTCATGTATCTTTATCATTTCCAGGGCCTGAACCCCGTCATAGGCCCGAAAAACATTGAAACCCTCCTGCGTCAGATAAATATCAATGGCATCCACTATCTCGCGGTCATCGTCACAAACCAGAATATTTAACATTCTCTCTCCCACCTCTCCTTTCAGATAGGGCATTACTAAAATCTCATATTAGAGAAAAAACTGCATAGGCGTAAAAATAATGCCGGCCTGCTTTTTCTCCCCGTCCGTATCCCTAAAGCCCATTTTGTGGTAGAAATCCACAGCATAGGGGGATGAGTGGACGGTTACAAAGGTCTCCCGCCCCTCTGCCACCAACAGGTCACAGAGATAACGCATCAAAGCCCGGCCGATTCCCTGATGGTGATAATCCTCATCCACAAATAATAGAGAAATATGGTTCCCGTCCCGGATGGAAATCATACCTATAAGCTTTCTCCCCTCAAAAGCCGCAAAAACCCTATAGACGCCCTGCTTGTACATCATATAGAGAAGGTCATCGGTAATGAAGTGATAGAAATTCTGTACGCCGTCCAGACTGTATTCATCCGCCTCAAACCGCAGAAAAACCCGCCATACCATCTGCATGGCCTCCCCCCACTCCTGCGGCCGCAGGGGCCGCACAAAGCGCTTAGGGGCCTTAATAATAGGGGACATTAGCAAATCTCCGCCCCTGACAGCACATCCCTATGGGGACCGACCAGAGACAGCTTCCCTTCACTATCCTCCGCGCAGAGAAGCATACCATAGGACTCCATGCCTGCCATTTTCCTGGGAGCCAGATTGACAATAGCCATAACCTTCTGGCCGATGAGCTCCTCCGGATTGGGATAATACTTGCGAATACCGGACAGAATCTGCCTGCTTTCATTTCCAATTTTCACCTGGAATCTCAACAGCTTCTTGGATTTCTCAACAAAGGAGGCTTCCACAATTTCCGCCACCCTAAACTCACATTTATCAAAATCCCCATACTCTATAATGGGTTTTCCCTCAGCCTCTTTTTCCTCAGTCTCTTTCCCC
>JAILCB010000012.1 GCA_024680595.1 Lachnospiraceae bacterium
GAATCCGCAGAAAGGAAGCTCCCAAGGGGCTACCCTTTAGGCAGTGGTTTTATTATCTCCGGAAGAATTTTGGCTTATCCCAGGCCCTATGGCATAGTATTACGCCCTATATTAGAATTCTTCTAGGGATATAGCTTTCACCGCTAATTCGGAATTCCTGCGGACCGGATTTTTGCCGGGGAAGGAGACGAATTCCGCGTAAATCTACGGATTTCGGCTTCCTGCAGTTTCTTTCCGCAGTGCACCGGAGAAGGAGACGATTTTCGCATAAATCTACGGATTTCGGCTTCCTGCGGTATCTGCCCGCAGTGCGCCGGGGAAAGAGACCATACCTGCCCGTTGTGCGCCGGGGAAGGAGACGAATTCCGCGTAAATCTACGGATTTCGGCTTCCTGCGGTATCTGCCCGCTGTGCACCGGGGGAAGAGACGAATTCCGCGTAAATCTACGGGATTGCTAATTAGAGAATTCTTCCTCTCTACGTTTCTAGAGTTTCTGAGAAGCGAGCGGGAGATTAGTTCAGGGATAGACAGGTGTAAATGATATAGGAGGCTAATGTGAAGCTGGTCTGGCTTGTAAATAGTATTCTGCCGCAGATTGCCGCGGCACAGGGGCATGAGGGAGGCGTGATAGGCGGCTGGACTGTACAGCTGGCTGACTATCTGTCACAGAGAGAGGATATTTCTTTTACGGTTTTTTATCCTCAGCAAAGCACCCGAGACCTGATCCGGGGCAGGACCGGCAATATTCAATATGTGGGCTTCTATGAAGAGGCCGCCCCTGAGCTCCTCTATAATTATGGGATGGAAGAGGTCTTTCGTCAGGAGCTGGAGGGGATTCAGCCGGATCTTGTCCATATATGGGGGACGGAATTTGTCCATAGCCTCTGTATGGTCAGGGCCTTTGATAATCCGGATCGGACCGTTATCTCTCTGCAGGGCCTGATGAATCCCTACTCAAAGGCCTATTTGGCCGAGCTTCCCCAGAGTGTTATTAGCCGTCATACATTCCGGGATAGGCTACGTAAGGACAGTATCCTGGAGCAGCAGAGAAAGTTTCGGATAAGGGGTAGATTTGAAAGGGTGGCCCTGAGGCTTGTCCATCATGTCATTGGCAGGACGGACTGGGATAGAAATGAAGTCCTAAGGATGAATCCCAACCTAAAGTATCACCATTGCAGGGAAATTTTGCGGAGGGAATTCTATTGGATCCCTGAGAATACGGAAAAGGATGGCCTACTTTCCGCCGATAGCGCCGGGAAATCTGCAATTGACGGACTGGTCCAAAAGCCCCCGGAACACTTACTTTCCGCCGATAGCGCCAGGAAATCTGCAATTGACGGACTGGTCCAAAAACCCCCGGAACACTTGCTTTCCGCCGATTGCACAGGGGAATCCCTGAATGACGGAACGGCCCAAAAGTCCAGGAAGGACCTGCAATCCGAGGGTTACGATAGCGAATCTGCGGGCGCAAAAGAGGGAGAAGATGGACTTGTATGGAGATTAGACGCCTGTCAGAGGCATTCCATATTCCTCACCCAATCCTATTATCCCATTAAAGGAATGCACTTTGCCCTACGCGGCCTCAGGCTTATTAAGAGGAAGTATCCGGACGCCCTTCTCTATGTCAGCGGTGTAGACATAATTCCCAGGAGCTTAAAGGGACGGCTAAAGCAGGGCTCCTATTCTCTCTATATTGAGGAATTGATAGAAAGGCTGGATTTACAGGACAGTGTAATCTTTGTGGGGGAAAAGGCGGCTCAGGACATGGTGCGGCAATATTTAAGCGCCAATGTTTTTCTGATGGCATCCTCCATTGAGAACTCCCCCAATTCCCTGGGAGAGGCTATGATATTAGGACTTCCCTGTGTGGCGTCCAGGGTAGGGGGAATTCCCTCTATGCTGATGGATGAAAAAGAGGGATTTCTCTATAATTATAATAAACCCGCTGAAATGGCGAAAAGAATAATAGAGATTTTCGAAATGCCGGATCAGGAGCTTTGTCGTATGACAGAGAGGGCCAGGGTCCATGCGGCGGATTCCTATTCGAGAAGTCTGGGACTAAATGATTATCTAAGGACCTATGGGGATATTCTAGGAGAGGATATCATTAATTAATCAATGAGAGGTTTTGATTCTGTGCCCAAATTAAGTGTTATTGTTCCCATATATAATACGGAGCAATATTTGAAAAAATGTATTGACAGTATTCTCGGACAGACCTACAGGGATTTCGAGCTGATTCTGGTGGATGACGGTTCCGGTGACGCTTCCCCTGAGATTTGTGATGCCTATGGGGAAATGGATTCTAGGGTAAAGGTCATCCATAAGGAGAACGGAGGACAGACCAGTGCCAGGAAGGAAGGGGTTAGACTCTCTAAAGGTGAATTTCTGGCCTTTGTAGACAGCGACGACTGGATCGAAGGCAATATGTTTGAAGCTATGATTTCCGCCCAGGAAAGAACCGGTGCGGATATTATTATTGAGGACTATTATATTGATAATGAAAGAGGTCTGTTTTTACAGTCCCACTGTATTGAAAAAAAGCAATATGACAGAAAAGAGATGGAGGACAAGGTTCTGCCCAGACTCCTGTTCGACAGAGAAAGACATTATTTCGGATTAGATCCCATTCTAGTTAATAAAATATTTCGAAAGACCCTCTTTCTGCCTCTTCAAAACGCCGTTAAGGAAGGCTTTCCCATTGGCGAGGATGCGGCTGTTTTTATTCCATATATGATGAAGGCTAATTCCTGTGTCATACTTAATACAAGTCATTATCATTATATTGAAAATCCGGAATCCATTACCCGCCGTTATGACTGTCAATTCTACAAAAAACTGGATAAACTCTTTTCTTATCTGAAAAGTGCCGTAGATTTATCCGCTTACCGCATGCAGTTCCAGCTCGATTCCTATGTCTGCCTATTGACGGCCTGGGGACTGCGTCTGGAGATGGACCATATCACGGACAAGCCCTCAAGGGAGGATTTGGCACAGATTTATGGCCATCAAAAGCAACTGGATTGGAAGCCTCATTTCACGGAAGAGACACAGAAGGCCTTATCCAAAAAGGACAGGCAATATCTGACCCTTGCATCAGAGAATAAGTATTTCAGGCTTTACCGCATTTATCAATTTGACAAGGGATATGCAGCTTTCAAGAGAAAAGTGAAGGATATATTGAAAGCTATGATACATCGTTCTTAATGACAATGTTAGGAGGACGCAACATTGGGAGGAATACTAAAAAAAATCAACTATATTTTGGATCGGGGCCAGAAACAGAGGCTTTTTCTTTTGGGAATCGCCATTATGATCGGGGCTTTTTGGGAGACTGTCAGTATTTCGGCGGTACTTCCCCTTGTCAATGTGGTTACGGATCCCACCGTCATTGAAACCAATAAGTATTTTCGCTTTATCCGGGATTTTTTCCATATTCCCGACACCAGGACCTATATTTTCGTCATGGCAATGTTTATGATTGCCGTCTATATGATTAAGAATTTCTACTTAATCTTTCTCTATAATTTGCAATTCCGCTATACGACCAATAACCAGCGCCGGATTTCCTACAAGCTGATGCAGTGTTATCTGAGTCAGGATTATCTTTTCCATGTCTCCCATAATGTGGCGGAGCTCCAGAGAAACTGTTCCAGTGACGTGGGGAACTTTTTTAGTGTTATTTTGAATTTAATTCAGCTAGTGACGGAGGTTATGACCGTTACCTTCCTGGTTATACTGCTTTTGATGCAGGATGTGGGAACTACCCTGGTCATTCTAGGTATAATGCTTGTCTTTCTTTTCCTTGTCCTTGTCGTATTTAAGCGTATTTTAGTGGACATCGGGGCCAAGAAGAGGGTGATTGGGGCGGAGATGAATAAGTGGTTCCTCCAGTCCTTTGGCGGAATAAAGGAAATCAAGGTGGCGAACCGGGAACAGTATTTCCTGGACCACTATGACGCTAATTATAGGAAGTCGGTCAAGCTTTCCAAGAAATCCATGCTCATATCCATTATTCCCAGACCCACCATGGAAACCCTGGTAATATGCGGAATGCTGGTCTACATTGCTATTAGGATTCTAATGGGAGAGGATATCAAGTCCTTTGTCCCTATCCTTTCCGTTTTTATTGTGGCCGCCGTCCGAATGCTGCCTTCCTTTAACCGCATTAGCGGCTGTTTTTCCATGATTATGGGCAGTAAATCCTCCATTGACAGCGTTTATCAGGATCTGCACGATATTGAAGGCCTGCGGCTGGAGGTGGAAAGGGATAATCAGGACCAGACGGTTATTACTATTGATAATGGAATTCATCTGGACAGGGTCCGCTTTTATTACCCTGCAAAGCCGGACGCTATTATTCTGCAGGATGTGACCTTTGATATTCCAAAGAATGTGTCTGTGGCCTTTATAGGTCCTTCCGGGGCCGGCAAGACCACTCTGGCCGATGTAATTCTGGGGGTTTTGAAACCCCAGGGCGGCCATGTCTATGCGGACGGCATTGATATATATGAGCATTTGCATGCCTGGCACAAGAAGGTGGGATATATTCCCCAAAACATCTATCTCATGGATGATACGGTCAGGGCCAATGTGGCTTTTGGCTATTCCAAGGAAGACACCAATGACGAGCAGGTCTGGAAGGCCCTAAGGGAGGCCCAGCTGGAGGAGATTTTCAGAAATTCGGAGAAGGGGCTGGATACTAATATTGGAGCCATGGGAGTCAAGTTATCCGGAGGACAGAGGCAGAGGATCGGTATTGCCAGGGCCCTATATCTGGAGCCTGAGATCCTGATTTTGGATGAGGCGACCTCGGCCCTGGATACGGAGACGGAGACGGCGGTTATGGAGTCCATTGATAATCTGGCAGGCACTAAGACCATGATTATCATTGCCCACCGAATCACCACCATCCGGAACTGCGACATTGTCTATGAGGTCAGGGATGGCGAGATTCATGAGCGCAATAAGGAAGAGGTCTTGAGAGAAGCCTTTGACTTGACACAATCAGAGTGAGAAATATGGAGATAAAGAAAGAAGAACAAAAAAGAATTTTATTGGATATATTGGATCTATTTGTGGAGCGCTGTCGGGAGAAGGGATACCGCTATTATCTCTTCTTTGGAACCCTTTTGGGGGCGGTGAGAGAGCAGCAGATGATGCCCTGGGATGATGACGTAGATGTTGGCATGCCCCGGCCTGATTATGATGCTTTTCGGAAGGATATTGAAGAGCGTCCCCTGGCAGACAATATCCGCCTTTTTGATTTGGACCACCCCTTTGGTAAGAGGCATCCCTTTCTCTTTGCCAAGCTGGGCAGGACGGATACCTATATCCAGACAAAGGAGAGGGGGGCGGATCTGGGCCTTTCCATAGATATCTGGCCCTTTGACGGCCTGCCGGATAAGGCGGAGGATAGGGAACTATATTATAAAGAAAATGACGAGATCATTCAGGAATGCTTTAATAGCATCTATATTCCCGACAAAACGGATCATCCCTTTAAGTATTTTCCGGCTTTAATTCGCTATCAGTTCAGAATGCTTTTCCAATACAAGAAGGTTTTTAGGAAGCATTTAGCCTTTGTCACCCGTTTTTCCTATGATGATGCCAAGTTCTGCGGAAATCCCATTAATGGGGGGCCGGGAATCCGCAAAGTGGCATTTCCAAAAGAGGATCTAGAGACCATGCCGGCTCTTTTTGAAGGCAAGTATTATCAGATACCGGTGGGATTCGATGAGATTCTAAGGGCCAATTTTGGGGACTATATGATGCGTCCGCCAAAGGAATATAGAATGCCTCATGATTATGTGAAGATTAGCTGGAAAAAGGGTTGTGAGCCCAAGGTCATTGCCGGGGATGAAGGGGAGAATTCCTCCGGGATGGAATTGGCTAATGCAGGCCCTGATGCTGCAGAAAAGCTTCCGGATGACTGGAAAGGGCTTGTTTTCAGGGAGGACGGAACTAAGAAGAAGGTCATTCTTTATTATTCCACCTTTTCCCCTTTTCTGCAGAATGGAAAAAAGGCTATAGATAAGCTGAAAAGCGTGCTTGCTACTTTTAAGGAAAACCGGGACGATGTAGTCCTAGTCTGGAAGAATTGCCCCATGTTTCAGAACTTTCTTTCCAAATTGGAGCCGGAGATTTGGGAAGAGTTTGAGGCCATAAACCATGGCTTTTTGGAGGAGGGCTGGGGAATCTATGACGGGGAAGGGGAGAATTCCGCCGCCATAGCCTTGAGTGACGCCTATTACGGGGACAGCAGCCCTATTATTGATTTCTTTCTTGACGACAAAAGGCCGGTGATGATTGAGAACATGGAGATCCTTTGAGAAGGGGAGACTATTCAAATGATACACTTGAATAAGAGTAAAATTAAGACCACTTGTTTTTTTCTGTTTGTTTTTATAGGTCTGTTGTTTTTTTATATCTCAGCTCATCCTTTATATCCCTTTGATGCGGATGACTGGGCTTATGTCTCCTATCGTAGATTTGCCGCACCCATTCTGGGTGCGTGGAATCCGGGAAAGGTTCTGCCTGAAACTGTTTTTCCTCTTGTATCATCCTTGGGGGTATATGTAATAAAACCTTTTGTTCATGATTATCTGAATTCCCTGATGGTGTCATATGGGATATTTTTTAGCTTAGTAATTACTGTCTATGTCTGGACCTTCTGTCGTTGGTGTAAAAAGAAAGCATTATTAAGCGGCACATTATCCCTTGCCTTATCTATTCTTTTCTTATTATTTCATTTTTTGATTTTTTGCGGGAAATTGGAAAATAATTACTATTTATTTTATGCGGGAGATCTAAACTGCCTGTTCAATTATACCCTTCCGGCTATAGTCAATGCATCGGTAGTATTGTATTTGGATAGTGGAATCAGTATGAACCTGCTGGAATTGAAAGAAGAAGGATTTAGGATAGGTCTCCTTTTTTTATTTATCTATCTCTCTCTTTTTTCCAATCTTTATCATTCTATTATACTGTCTTCATATGCTTTCTTACGAATCGTCATATCCTTCTTCGACAGGAAGAAGAGCGGGAGTCTGAAAGGTAATATGAAGAGGTTTTTACTGGATAACAGTCTGCCATTTATTATCTTAATTCTTTGGTCTGTCTGTTTATTCTATGAATGGCAGGGTATGCGGGCATCCTATGCGGATGGGGCGATAGATATCCCTCTGACCCTTCAATTTTTTTTCACTGCTGATTTAGGCTGGAATAAGATAGTGGTTTTCTTAGGCTTTGTCCTATTTTTCACAGCGATTATTATGGCAGCAGGCTCCGTAAAGAAGAATTCAGGCAGTAATGAGGCGAGGAAATATTTCATCAGTCTTTCACCTGGATGCTTTGCTTAGGTATCGTTTTCATCTATTTGATTCTTCTTTGTTCAAAGGTGAATTCGGTTACTATAGCAAAGCCTGAAGTGCTAATTTCCTTTTATTTCTATGTGTTGATGATAGTGTTCTCCGCAGGCGCTTATGTTGTTGGCAGTCTTAATTGGACTATAGTCTTCTTTCCGCTGATTATCTTTGCCCTGCTGACTTCCCCATTTGCGATTCATGGGGAAAAGATGCGGATTTTCCGTGAAGTTGGATGGGATAATTTATCCCCTGACAAATATTATGAGATCGATAGCTATATGATGAATGAATTGATTGAAGCAGATAAAGCAGGCCATGAATCCATGGTATTAAAAGTACCTGTTTCACTGAAAAGAGATAATAATTGGCCTCATCCTGAATTCTATGGTGACCGGGTGGCCCAGGCTCTTTATCGTCATGGTTTAATTAGCCGTTATATCAAAGTTGAAACACTTCCGGAACCCTCTTTAAATGAAAGATTTAATTTGATAGACTATTAACTGTGACTTGAACGAAGTGCAGTTCATGAGCAAGGAGTGAAGCGGTATATGGATGACCGCAATATAAAAATGAAAGGATATAAGGACAAGGATGCTTGAGATTCTTCTGGTATGGTTTTATATTACAGTTTCCTTTCTCCTAAATGGCCTTCTGATTCAAAAGATTCTGGATAGGCTGTTTAAGGATATTGCTTTTAGGAATAACACGCATATCCTAATTAAGCCAATATTAATTGGTATGGTAGGGGTAAGCCTGTATGCGGAATTTTTTAGCTTGTTTGCAGGAGTCAATTTGCTTGCCAATTTGATACTTATATTGGAAACTCTGCTTTTGGCAATTATTCTCCGTAAAGATTTAAGGGACTTATTTTCTCTGCTCCGCAGCCGTGTGGGTTTTGCGGAGCTCGCTCTTGCCTGTGTCTCTATCTGTATTCTCGCCCTGATTTCCGCCGGAACGACGAACCTTGGGGATGCTTATGAATATCATATGCAGGCCATCCGGTGGAATATAGAATACGGCATGGTCCCCGGGGAGGCACAAGTGATTTCTAGATTGGGCTTTAATAGTTCTATTCATCTATTGAATGCCCTATTTGGCCTGGAGTTTATGGCGGGGATACCGATTCATGGGGTTACCGGCTATTATCTCTTATTGCTCTGCCTATCCTCCTTGGATCTGCTGTGGCATGTTTTTTTCGGGGCGGAGGGAAGGAAACTATCTTTTTCCAGTTTTTTTGCCTTTGCCTGCCTCAGCTATGTATTTCTGGGTACTGCCTGGATTTCATCCCCTATTACAGATATCCCCTGCATGAGTATGGTCTTTCTTGTAATTCTGTACTGGATGCAGCTTTTAGAAAGAGATGAAAACAGGCCTTATCCATATATTCTCCTCTGTATGCTGGCTTTGTATGCCTCGACCATCAAGTTCTCCAGCGTCATCATTTTCCTTTTATCTCTTTATCCCATTTATTTATTGATAAAGAGCGGAAAAATCCGACAAATACTCTATTCGGCAGGAGTCTGTATTTTTATTTACCTGCCTTTTTTGATACGAAATGTGGTTTTGACAGGCTGGCTTCTCTATCCCTTCCAGTATCTGGATTTCTTTTCCCCTGATTGGAAGCTTTCAAAGGAAGTCCTTGAATTTGAGACGTTTCTGGTGACGGATTATGGCAGAAATCCTTTAAGGCTTGAATATGAGGTAAGTTGGTTACAGGCCTGGATTCCCTCCCTGTCTTTATTAAAGAAGATAATAATAGTCTGTGTTCTGGTTTTTTTGCTTTTGGAGTTAGGTCTCTTAGTATTGAAAATAAAGGAAAAGCTAGTAAGGGGCAGGTGGCTTTTCTTTGAGGCCGTAATGTTTATAGGCCTTGCCTTTTGGTTTATTACCGCACCGGATGTGAGATTTGGCTGGCCCTATTTATTGTTTTTCCTTTCCTTTGTGCCGGTGAATCTGGGACATTATTTAAGGAATAAGCCAGATAGATTCCTTCGGTTTATGTTCCGGTTCTCTGTCCTTTCAGGGCTTGGAGTCCTTTCATTAATCAGTCTCTTTTATATCTACAGGAGTGCTAAGCTTGTGATGGATGGAATACCCGCGAATCTTGTTACCGAGACAAACTATGATGAGAGCTATAGAATTCTTGGCAAAGGGGAGGGTTCTACAGTTAAAGTTGGAAATACGGATTTCTATATTACATTGTGGCCCGGGTATACTCATTTTCCTTCGGCGGATAAGGATGATTTCATTATGAGAGGGGAATCTCTTCGTGATGGTTTCAGGGCAGACGATAAGGACTAAACCTCGTATCTGCCAGCCCCCGCGAAGCGAAGTGCGTGTCCCGTGCAGAGCACGGAATTTCCGAATGCAGTTCCTTAGAAATTCGGAATCCAGAGTCGGCCAGCCCCCGCGAAGCGAAGGGCGTGTCCCGTGCAGAGCGCGGAATTTCCGAATGTTGTTCCTTGTTGCATTCGGTAAGTCACACTTTTGAAAAAATTTTGTTATTCCTGCCTATAATGAAAAGTCTACGAATTCAACAGTAATCGTTTTGAATCAATATGGAGATATTGCAGAACTTTGGTAAAGGTTTCTGTGGCTATCTCCCTGGACAGCCATGGAAAAAGATAAGTCTTCGAAAAGAATATTTTACTTTGATATTGTCAGAGTAATTGCCATGTTCCTTGTTATCGGCGTGCATGCGGTGGGATCTATTGCCCCCTATGCACCCGAGAATGCTTTTTCTAAGGGGCTAGCCGGGGTTTTGGATTCCCTGAACTCTCTGGGGGTTCCCATATTCTTTGCCCTCAGCGGCTATTTTTTGCTGAATCAGCAGATTCGGGATTTCCTAAAATGGTATAAAAAACATATATTGCATATTATTATTCCCTTTGCATTATATGCTATAGGATATGTGGTTTATTTTGTTGGATATGAACAGCATAATCCCATGATGATTCCCGTGGCATATGTCAGAGGCCTTTTGTGCAATGAAATCCATCCTACCCATTGGTTTGTATATGCCATAATAGGCTTATATTTTGCCACCCCTCCCCTTAGCCGGATGTTTCAGGCCATGACGGATAGGGAAGTTCGGATAATCTATTGGGGAAGTATATCTCTTTTCCTGTTTTCATTTCTGCTTTCCCGGTGGGGGCTGTCATTTGCTGTCAATCAATTCGTTTTCAATGCAACAAATCTATTTGCCTACATAAATGGCTATTGTGCCAACCGCATATGCCATCTCCGGCCATTTGACTTTTTGAGCAAATATAAATGGGGATTTATCCTTGTATTTCTGATTGGAATGCAATATTACCGGGACTTTTCCCTTTTCTCCACATTGGCGGTGGCCCTGCTTCTAATTCCCCCGCAGAATAATAATCTTCATTATCCTAATATAATAAAAAAGGTCATTACACTTCTCAGCAGGCATTCCTATTCCATATATCTGGTGCATGTGGCGGTTCTGTCTTTCATTCTTATAATACATAGGGATTGGACCCGGGGCTTTAATATAAAGATTTTTCTCTTGTATCCCCTTGTCTGTGCAATATCCCTTGTTCTCGTCCTTGTGCCTGATTATTATATAGATAAAATTCTGAAAAAGCTTTCAGGGTAATTATTTATGAATGAAAATCCCATTTGACTTTTGCCGGCAGCGGCTGATGCGGGCAGGGTGGATTGGTTACCGGGAACGATTCCGGGTCTGGAGGCCAAGGCTGATGCAGACAGGGTAGATTGGTTACCGGGAACGATTCCGGCTCTGGAGGCCAAGGCTGATGTGGGTAGGACGGGTTGGTTACCGGGATCGCTTCCGGGTCTGGAGGCCAAGGTTGATGTGGGCAGGACGGGTTGGTTACCGGGATCGCTTCCGGGTCTGGAGGCCAAGGCTGATGCGGGCAGGGTGGAATTGTTTGCAGAGAAGGTCCGGTGAATGTATAATAAGCCTTTAGGATGATTTTTCTCAAGGGATAATTAAATAGGTTCTGTAGCAGGAGAATTTTGCATGAAATTTGATGGATTTACCTTCGTTTTTGATGTAGACGGTACTCTGTGTCCTATAAAGGGACCGGATGAGAGATATGAGGATATGGTGCCTTTTCCGGAAATGGCGGATAGGATTCGGGAGCTGAAGGCGGAAGGGGCCAGGATTATTATTCATACCAGTAGGAATATGAGGACCTATCAGAATAATATTGGTCTCATTAATGCCAATACGGCAAAGGTTTTACTGGCCTGGCTGGACAAGTGGGAGATTCCCTATGATGAAATTGTCTATGGCAAGCCCTGGGCGGGGCCCAAGGGCTTCTATGTGGATGACAAGACCCTGAGGCCGGAGGAGTTTCTGCGCATGAATCCGGAGGAAATGGATAGGGTGTGTAAAGGGGACAGGCTGCAGCACGATAATTAGATTTAATGGGAAAATAGTGTATTTTATTCTCTTTCCTTTAGGGTTCTTTCATGGGTAGAGGTTGTGGATTTAAGACTGATATTTGTCGGTAAGCATAAGGTTCCTCTAAGAATTATACTATTCTGAAAGAGCCGTTTGTTCTGTGGCGGGAAGAGCCTTCTGGGCAGATAATTGGTTAACCGGATTACAGAGGCAAGAGCAATCCTATACTGAAAAGAGCCTCCTGGTTGAATTAAGGATGACCAGATTACAGGGTCAGGAGCCGTCCTATACTGAAAAGAGCCTTCTGGTTGAATTAAGGATGACCAGATTATAGGGTCAAGAGCCGTCCTATACTGAAAAGAGTCTTCTGGTTGAATTAAGGATGACCAGATTACAGAGGTAAGAGCATTCCTATATTGTAAAGAGCCTTTTTGATGAATTGAGAATGATTGGATTACAGGGTCAAGAGCCGTCCTATGTCGGGAAGAGGATTTTGGGGCGGATTTAATAACAAGTTTTTTAGAAAGGATTTATTGGAGATAGGATGAAAGATATAAAGAAGTTTCAGCTAACGGCGTCCATGATGTGCGCTAATTACGGTAATTTGGAGAAGGAGGTCCAGGACTTAGAGGCAGGCGGAATTGATTCCTTCCACATTGATATTATGGACGGACGATATGTCCCTAATTTCGCCATGTCCCTAAATGATATGGCCTATATTGCATCAGCCACCAAAAAACCTTTGGATGTCCATCTCATGGTGGAGCATCCCAATAATAATATTGAAATATTTCTGTCAAAGCTCCGGAGAGGAGATACGGTTTATATTCATCCCGAGGCGGAATACCATCCTTCCACAACACTGCAGAAAATCATTAATGCGGGGATTACTCCCGGAATTGCTATTAATCCCGGGACCAGCGTAGAGACGGTTATGGAGATGCTAGTGATTGTGGAAAAGGTTTTAGTAATGTCTGTGAATCCCGGAAATGCGGGACAGATGTATCTGCCCTATGTGGGCAAGAAGATTCCCAAGCTGATTTCTCTAAAGCAGGAGAGGGATTTTGAGATTTGGTGGGACGGGGCCTGCGGTGCAGATAAGATCATATCCTATGCCCCCATGGGAGTGGACGGCTTTGTGCTGGGAACTACCCTGCTCTTTGGAAAAGGGCGGCCTTATGGGGATGTGCTTACGGATATCAGGAAGTTAAAGTTTGACTGAATTAATGCCCATTCATTTAAGGTCTCGGTATTTGAGGAAATATAGAGAGTATTTCCGGCTTTTTATTCCAGATTTTTGTCTTAGAATTTTTAATATCTGAAGAAGGGATGTTTGCAGGTCTCTGCTGAAATAGAGTACGGGTAATCGCAGCATTTGCAGATCTCTGCTGAAATAGAGTACGGGTAATCGCAGCATTTGGGGGTCTCTGCTGAAATAGAGTACGGGTAATTGCAGCATTTGGGGGTCTCTGCTGAAATTTATTCTGCAGAATTGATGGCTTTGATAAATGAAGGGATTCTGAAATGAAGATAGCATTGATTCTATCCGGGGGAACCGGAACCCGGATAGGAGGGGAGGTTCCAAAACAATACATTCAAGTGGGGGGCCGAATGGTGATTTCCTACTGTATGGAGACTTTTCTCTTACACAGGGAAGTTGACGCCGTGCAGATTGTGGCCCATCCTGATTGGAGAAAGGAGCTTTCAGAAGAACTGGACCGGCTTGTCTCATCTCTAGACAGGGAAAAGCACCCGGAAAGCGGGGATTTATCTAGACTTGCACAGAGGTCGGATGGTCTTTCGGATCCTAATATGCAGGAGGGAAAGGCTGAGATTCATGGAGCGAAGTTAGAAAAGAGAATAGACAATCTTTCTGGCTCTGATATGCAGGAGGGAAAGACTGAGGTTCGTGGAGCGAAGTTAGAACTGAGGACAGATAGTCTTTCGAACCTTGATATGCAGGAGGAGAAGTGTGTAGGGAAACTGTCTAAGAAATTCCGCGGTTTTTCCGCCCCGGGTGAGAACCGGCAGCTTTCTATATTAAATGGTTTAAGGGATATTTCCCAATTTGCCTCGGCAGAGGATCTGGTCATGGTTCACGATTCTGCCAGACCCTGTCTTTCAGGGGAACTGATTTCTGCCTGTTTTGCAGCGGCTGAAAAGTGTGACGGGGCTATTCCTGTTCTTCCAATGAAGGATACAGTATATTTGAGTGATGGAGGAAACAGGATATCATCCCTCCTGAATAGGGATAGGGTGGTGGCAGGCCAGGCTCCGGAGGTCTTTCGTCTGGGGGCTTATCTTAAAGCCTGTGAAGACCTGCTGCCAGAGAAAATCTATGAAATCCGCGGTTCCACGGAGCCTGCCATTATGGCGGGAATGGATATTGCCATATTGCCCGGAGACGAACGGAATTTCAAAATTACCACGGCAGAGGATTTGATTAGATTCCGTAGGATTATGGAGGATTAGAGTCTAGCTTTCAGCGGCATATCGGTATTGCTATTGGTGAAGATTTTGACGGCCCTGCAGGATTAGGGAGAATTCAATTCTAACCCCCCGGGAAATATGGAAATTACTACTCTTGAGGATTTGGCCGGATTCCACAATATTATGAAAGCATAAGGGTCTGGAATTAAGGGCGGTTAAAAATAGTTCTTCTTGGCTTGATTATAAATCAGGACACGAAATCGTCAAAAAAAGCTATGGAGTATATTTTCTATCATGTGAGAATGGGATATTAATGAACGATACAGTTTTTTTTAGATAAATAGTTTTTAAGGAGTAAAGAATGAAAGCATATACATTATACGGTGTTGGGGACTTCCGACTGACAGAGCGGGATATGCCGGTTCCCAAAAAGAATGAGGTTTTGGTGCGCGTGAGGGCGGCCGGTATCTGCGGATCGGACATTCCCAGGATTTATGAGACCGGGGCCCATGTCCATCCCCTGATTCCGGGACACGAATTTGCCGGAGAGGTAGTGGAGCTTGGAGAAGGCGCGGATAGAAAGTGGTTTCAAAAGCGGGTAGGAATCTTTCCCTTAATTCCCTGTGGACAATGTCTGCCCTGCCAGAGAAAACAGTTCGAAATGTGCCGTAATTACGACTATCTGGGCTCCAGAAGGGACGGGGGATTTGCAGAATTCGTGGCGGTTCCTGAGAAATGTCTGCTAGAGCTGCCGGATGAGGTTTCCTTTGAGGAGGCCTCCATGCTGGAGCCTACGGCAGTAGCTGTCCACGCCATGCGTATGGCGGGGCTGGGACAGGAGGTAAGCTGCGGGCAACCTGAAACCGGGAAGAATACGGTTGATGAACTTCCATTGCATGATTCTCCTCAATCTACCGGAAGAGATTTTGAATCTGGAAAACAGACGGCTGGAGAACCAGGTAATATAAGTGGCATTGCCGGATCTAGGGAAAAGCGTATTTCGGTATTGGGTCTTGGAACTATTGGCCTTCTCCTCACCATGCTTTTGAAGGAGACCGGGGCAGGAAGGGTATTTGCCGTCGGAAATAAGGATTTTCAGCGGAAAGAGGCTCTGAAGCTGGGAATTCCCGAGGAGGACTTTTGCGATATCCGGAAAGAGGATACAGTGGAATGGCTGAAGGACAAGACAGATGGTGATGGCTGCGACATAATTTTTGAATGTGTGGGCAGAAATGAGACCGTTTCACAGGCTATTGAGGCCACCGGGCCCGCTGCCAAGGTGGTTTTCGTGGGAAATCCCAGGTCGGATATGAAGCTGGATAGGAGCGTATATTGGCTTATTCTCCGGCATCAATTACAGGTCCTGGGCACCTGGAACTCCTCCTTTACCGGTGAAGAGGATGATGATTGGCATTATGCACTGAAGCTTCTCCAGGCAAAGAGAATTCACCCTACCGGATTAATTACCCACAGGCTGTCCATGGAGGACATGATGCGGGGCTTCCTGCTCATGAGGGACAAAACCGAGGACTACCTAAAGGTCATGGGAGTTTTCCAAAAGGATTGACAGCTAACCGATATTAACAAGAAAGTCTAAATCCCAGCCCTTGCGTGTAACAGTCCGCATTCAGGGACCGGTATACTAGGGATGTTGAATTTCTAATGAGATCCACTATCTCAATGACCTTGCAAGTGCGGATAAGGTCAGGTATCGGCAAATCCTCTGTCTTGGACGGGACACGCCGCATTTGGGGACCGGTATATTAGGGATGTTGAATTTCTAATGAGATCCACTATCCCAATGGCTTTGCAAGTGCGGATAAGGTCAGGTATCGGCAAACCCCAGCCCTTGCGTGGAACATGCCGCACTTAGGGGCCGGTATATTGGGGATGTTGAATTTCTGATATTCAACATAGAGCCTTTTCCGATAATTATCTAGTATAGAAAAATAGTTTACATAATTTAGGGAGAACCTTCACATTGGATAAAATACTTGTTACCCGTTCCTCTATGCCTTCACTGGAAGAGTATGTAGAGGAGATTAAACCGATTTTTGAGAGCAGGTGGCTCACCAATATGGGGGCCAAGCACCAGCTTCTCACAAAAGAACTAAAGGATTATCTGGCAGTGGATGAGCTCTGTCTCACGGTGAACGGCCATATGGCCCTGGAGCTCTCCCTGCAGGCCCTAAACCTTCCAAAGGGGGCGGAAATTATTACCACACCCTTTACCTTTGTATCTACGACCCATGCGATTGTCAGATCCGGCTTTCAGCCCGTTTTCTGTGATGTGGATCCCATGAACTGCACCATGGATGTATCCAAACTGGAGAGCCTAATTACAGAGCGGACGGCAGCCATCCTGCCTGTTCATGTCTATGGCAATATCTGTGATACAGAAGGGATTGAAGAGATTGCGGCAAAGCATGGATTAAAGGTGCTCTACGACGCGGCCCATACCTTTGGGGAGACAGTGGAAGTGAACGGTAAGACCCGGGGGGCAGGGGATTTCGGAGATATATCAATCTTTAGCTTCCACGCCACCAAGGTCTTCCACACCATTGAGGGGGGCGCAATCTGCTGTCACTCTGCGGAAATGGATGAGAAGCTAAAGATTATACGGGATTTTGGTATTGTGGACGATGAGATTATTAGCGATGTGGGTCCCAATGCCAAGATGAATGAATTTGCCGCGGCCATGGGTCTCTGTAATCTCCGCCATGTGGACGGGGAAATCGAGAAGAGAGGAAGAGTGGCAGATTATTATCGGGAGAGGCTGGGCCGTGTGGACGGTATCCGGCTGAATCCGGTGCAGGTCCATGTCAAATCAAACTTTGCCTATTTCCCGATTTTCGTGGATGAGGAAAGCTATGGAGAGAGCCGGGATCAGCTTCATCTGCGGCTGCAGGAAGCGGGGATATCTGCCAGGAAATACTTCTATCCCATGATTACTGAGCTGGACTGCTATCGGAATCGCTATAATTCTGACGATACCCCGGTGGCTAAGAGGCTGTCCCACCAGGTGATGACTATTCCCATGTATGCGGATCTGACAAAAGAAGATGCGGACAGGGTAATTAAGGTCATTCGGCGGGAGTGAAGGCGGGGGATGAATCCTCGGGACTTGGAAAAAGAGTTCAATTCCCGGGCTCTGAAAGAGGAAGAGATTAATTCCTCGGGACTAGAAAAATGGGGCTCAATTCCTGGAATCTGGGAAAAGGAAGAACCTGATTCTTCGGGTCTAGGTAAAACGGGGCTCAATTCCCGGAATCTGGGAAAAAAAAGAAGGAAAACGAGTAACCTTATTCCGGGGAAACATAATTGGCTAAAAGGAACTAAAGAGTTAAGGCAGGGCTGAAATGGTCATCTTTCAAAAAATGACAGAAAGGCAGGTGTATTTTGGCTAACAGACCGAGAGCAAGAGAAAAGAATGTAACAGGGCAGGGAAAGGGTATATTTCGCAGAGGATCCGGCATGGGAACAGGGCCTGTGGGCTCCCCTAGCGGCTACTCCGGACGGGGGTCGGGAGGAGGCTCTGACGGACCTCAGAGATCCGGGGGCGGCTTTAATCCCATGGTGATCATTATCGCCATAATTGCCCTCATAGGGGGAGGCGGCGCCGGCATTTCCGGCCTCTTCGGCGGAGGCGGTTCCACACCCACTGCGGTCCAGCAGGAATATGGCACCGGGGATACAGGTTCCGGAACTACCACGGCTTCTTCCACAGGCTCATTAAATACCCGGGTTGCCTCGGGAGCCCGTGAGAAATATACGGAAATCATGGGCAACGGTCAGGATACCGTGACCATGATGGTCTACCTGTGCGGTACCGATCTGGAGTCCAAGCACGGCATGGCCACCTCGGATCTGTCAGAGATGGCGGCCGCCAGATATGGGGATAACCTGCGTATCATCGTCTATACCGGAGGCTGCAGCTCCTGGCGTAATTCTGCCATTTCCAGCCAGGTGAATCAGATATATGAGGTCAAAAACGGAGGAATCGTCTGCCTGGAAAGGGACATGGGCACGGCGGCAATGACCAATCCGTCCACCCTATCCTCCTTTATCCGCTATTGCAAGGAGAATTTCCCCGCAAACCGGAACGAGCTTATCTTCTGGGATCACGGCGGCGGCTCCATCAGCGGCTATGGTTATGATGAAAAGAATAAGTCCAGCGGCTCCATGAGCCTTAGCGGCATAAAGAAAGCCCTAACGGACGGCGGCGTGAAATTTGACTTTATCGGCTTCGACGCCTGCCTCATGGCCACTGCGGAAAACGCCCTCATGCTGAATGATTTCGCTGATTATCTCATTGGCTCAGAGGAGACGGAGCCCGGTGTGGGCTGGTATTATACCAATTGGGTTACGGCCTTTGGTCAGAACACCTCCATGCCTACAATCGAGCTGGGAAAGAAAATCTGCGACGACTTCGTGGCAGTCTGTAATCAGAGGTGCCCGGGCCAGAAGACCACCCTTTCCGTCATTGATTTAGCGGAATTTGCCAAGACAGTTCCCAGTAAACTGACGGCTTTCTCCAAGTCCATTAGTAACAAAATTGTGAATAAAGAGTATAAGGAGATTTCTGAAGCCCGTTATAATACCAGGGAATTTGCAACTAGCTCCAAGATCGATCAGGTGGATTTGGTCCATTTAGCCCAGAATGTGGGGAATCAGGAAGGAGAGGAGCTGGTAGCTGTCCTAAAGGAGGCGATTAAATATAATACCAGGGCCTCTATGATGACTAATTCCAACGGCGTATCCATTTATTTCCCCTATAAGAGGGTGTCCAATGTGGATAAGGCCGTGAATACCTATAAGGAAATCGGTCTGGATGACAGCTATTCCCAGTGCATTAGGGAGTTTGCGGGACTTGAAACCAGCGGTCAGGCCGCATCCGGCGGTACCGGCTCTCCCTTTGGAATGCTAATGTCCGGCAGCGGCTCTTCTTCCTCTTCCGGGTCCGGAGGTATGCTGGGCGGGGTTCTGAACGGCTTTTTAGGCGGAGATTTCAGCATGATTTCCGGCCTTACCAGCGGAAATATCGGTTTCCTGTCGGGCCGGTCCATGTCTGACGATGAGACTGTCCAATATTTGAATGATAATATGCTGAATCCGGAGCTCCTGGTCTGGACCAAGGACGGAAGCGGCAACTATATCATGTCCCTTCCGGAAAGCCAGTGGGAATACGTTCACGCCATCGACAAGAATACATTCCTGGATGACGGAGAGGGCTTCATTGATATGGGTCTCGATAATGTTTTTAGCTATGACGACGACGGAAATCTAGTGGCTGATACGGAAAAGACCTGGCTAGCCCTGAATGGGCAGGAGGTTCCCTATTATCACCTGGATACCACGGAGGAAGGGGATAAGTACACCATAACAGGCCGGGTTCCCGCTTTATTAAACGGAGAGAGGGTCAACCTCATTATAGTATTTGATAATGACCATCCCAAGGGCTTTGTGGCCGGCGCCCAGTATGATTACAGGGAAGGGGAGACGGAGACTGTGGCCAAGAATATGACGGAGCTAAAAGACGGCGATACTCTTGACTTCCTGGCGGATTATTACTCCTATGACGGGCAATATCAGGATAGCTACAAGGTCGGCGACCAGATGGTGGTTCACGGGGATATTCAGGTAAGCGATGTGATTTTGACTGCGGATCACATTAAGATTTCCTACCGCTTCACGGATCTCTATAATAAGGAGTACTGGACGGAAGTGACGGAGTAAGCTTTGAAATAAGTAATATAGGGGCGGGGCGGGAAACCGCCCCGTTTTGTGAAGGCTAGGAGCCAAAAGGAGGAAGATATGGTTGATTATACGGAAGGCAAGAATTATCAATATCACACTCATACCAATGAGGAGAATGTAGGGAAATATGTGATTTTGCCTGGAGATCCCGGCCGGGTCGAGAAGATTGCGGCCTATCTGGATAACGCCGAGTTTGTGGCTTCCAATCGGGAATATACCACCTATACAGGTTATCTGGACGGGGAGAAGGTCAGTGTGACTTCCACGGGAATTGGAGGTCCCTCTGCGGCTATTGCTATGGAAGAGCTCTACCGTTCCGGAGTCCGTACCTTTATCCGGGTAGGAACCTGCGGGGGCATGAAGCTGGATGTCATGGGAGGGGATCTGCTGATTGCCACTGGGGCAGTCCGGATGGACGGCACATCAAAGGAGTATATGCCCCTGGAATACCCTGCCGTGGCTAGTTTTGAAGTGGTTTCCGCCCTGGTGGAGTCCGCAAAGGAAATGGGGGCGCCTTATCACACGGGAGTAGTCCAGTCCAAGGATTCCTTCTACGGGGAAATGGATCCCTCCCGTATGCCTGTGGGATATGAGCTGGAGAATAAGTGGCAGGCCTGGCTCAAGGGAAATGTGCTGGGCAGCGAGATGGAGTGCTCGGCCCTCTTTACCGTTGGGGCATCCCTGGATGTCAGAGTTGGCGGCCTGGTCATGGCTATCAGTAATCTGGAGCGGGAGGCAAAAGGCTTATCCAATCCCATGGTCCACGACATGGATACGGCTATCCGCGTAGTAGTTGGGGCTATGCGCAGGCTAATCGCTTTCGACAAGGCCAAGGCAAAAGCCTGAGTGCAGTTCGTATAAATCCTAATTAGCAAGGCGCAGAATGACCCGGGGCTCTTTTTGCGACCTAGATTTTCCCAAGAATCCGGG
>JAILCB010000077.1 GCA_024680595.1 Lachnospiraceae bacterium
TCCGATTTTTCCGGCCTCCTTGGAAGCCTTATCTACATTGGCATAATGAGTGGGGATATTGGCATGAGTGTCAAAGGAATCCACCACATTATATAGGGCTGCATATTTGGGGGTCATTTCCGGCAAATCTGTAGCACTGCCGCCACAGATGATAAGGACATCCAAGGGCTCCTTTCCCTCTTCCAGGACATCGTTACCCTTAACGGGAACTCCCTCTGTATGAATCTTTAGGGAGGAGGGGTCTCTGCGGGTGTATACCGCAAATAACTCCATATCGTCATTCTTTTGAATGGCTGCCTCCACGCCTCTTCCCAGATTGCCGTATCCGAGGATTCCTACCTTCATGTTCTTTTTCCTCCTTAATGTCATATTATTTCTTGATTTTTTTATCGCAGAGCCGGTGAGATGAAATTTGTCGGCTAAAGTCGACCGGCGGCTCGCGGACGAGTAGGGGGCGATTTGCATCTTCCCTGCTCGATTATGCAAAGTATTACTTTTTTGCCACTTTGAATTCTACCGTGCAGAAAGGAGTCCCATCCTCTCCATTTAAGGCTACCGTGTAGATAGAAAGACCCTCCGTCTCCTTTAGGTTTACCAGAGGACGAATGATATCTCCCAGAAAGGCCTGCTTACGGTATTCCGCCCGCATTTCCCGAATCCAGCCGGCCTCAGGGGGCAGACAGTCTACAGCGATTCGGATGTACTGCTCATTATTCATGTGCCGGTTGGTATCCAGATCCCGAAGGCGAACCGTTATTTCCTCAGACATTTGGGTATCTCCGTCCTTGGGGAAGCGGATTTTTCGGGGAGCATAATCCATGTCCAGCCTTTCCTCGATGGGATAGGAGGCTTCAATTTCCGGAGTCATTCGGCCCGGACTGTTTTTCTCCATATCCATGAGAATCCAGAGGGAATTACCCCAGGAAAGCCTTTCTCCATCCGGTGAATCCATGAAGAAATTTCGCTCACCAAAAAACTGTTTGATTTTGTAGGGAATGGTGCCTGTTACCACCTCTTCGCAGAGCCTGGGGTAGCGGGCTACCACAATCTGCCAGGAGGAGAGGAGCCAGGCGTAGCCTTTCTCCTTGAGCCGTTCCAGGGAGCCTGCGCTACCCTCTGACTGAAAGATGGTACAGTCCTGATAATAGTTTACCAGGGAGGGCATAGTCAGGAGCCCGTCCTGTCCCACCTCGCTGAAGCGGATCTTAGAAGTAAATGTGTACATTTATTACCTTTCTAAAAGTATTAGGGGTTTCCGTGAGTTCACGGATAGGGAGCATAGACTTAAATGACATCCCCGGCATTAAGCTTTTTTCTTGTCTAAAGCAGATTTCCCGGTGGTTTTTGCACCGGAAGAGTCGGCATTCTTGTCGGCAGGGCCCTTTTTCTTGCCAGAATCGGCCTTCCCGTCGGCAGGGTCCTTTTTCTTGCCAGAATCGGCCTTCCCGTCGGCAGGGTCCTTTTTCTTGCCGGAATCGGCCTTCTTGTCGGCAGGGTCCTTTTTCTTGTCAGAATTGGCCTTCTTGTCGGCAGGCTCCTTTTTCTTGCCGGAATCGGCCTTCTTGTCGACAGGGTCCTTTTTCTTGTCGGCAGTATCCTTTTTCTTGTCGGCAGTATCCTTTTTCTTGTCGGGATTGGCCTTTTTGTCAGGACCATCCTTCTTCTTCCCGGAATCGGAATTTGCTTTTTTGTCGTTTTCCTTCTTGTCCTGGGGCTTTAGGGGGATATCCTGCTCGGTCATTAGGGCCATCTTGCATTTCTGCAGGTCATTAATCTGCTGGATGGAAAGCTTGGGATATTCAGGACCTATCTTTTTCAGGGTATCCAGAATAATTTCAGAAACCAGATATCTAGTATACCACTTTTGATCCGCAGGCAGTACATACCAGGGAGCGTGTTTGGAGGCAGTGGAATTAATCACATCCTCATAGATGGTCTGGTAATGGGCCCAATCCTCCCTTTCCCGGATGTCGGAAGAGGAGAATTTCCAGTTCTTCTCAGGCAGTTCAATCCGAGAGAGAAAACGCCGTTTTTGCTCATCCTTTGATAGATGGAGGAAAATCTTCACCACCCGATAGCTGTTGTGGTAGAGATAATTCTCGAAGTGGACAATGTCCTTATATCTTTTTGCAAAGAAATCCTTTGTGTCCATGCCCACAATTCTGTCTGCCATGTGGTATTTTTTATTGATTTCATGAACCTGGACCACCAGAACATCCTCGTAATAGGATCGGTTAAAGAGTCCGATTTTGCCTCTGGCCGGAATACAGCAGCCGATTCTCCACAGGAAATCGTGGGAGAGCTCGGTACTATTGGGCTGCTTAAAGGAGTAAACGTCAATGCCCTGGGGATTTACCCCGGAAAGAACGTGCTTAATGGTACCGTCTTTCCCGGCGGCATCCATGGCCTGCAGGATAATAATGAGGCCCTCTCTGCCGTCTGCATACAGCTTGTCCTGTAAAAGCTGGATTTTCTTTTGGTTCTTTTCGGTTTTCTTCACATATTTGGCTTTATCCTCCCGTGGGACGCCGCCATCAGTGTCCAGATCATCGAAAGAAACATTCTCTGTGCCGTTAACCTTATATTTTCCATATACCTTCATATTTTGAAGCCCCTTCCTTCTCTTGAAAACAGGCCTGAAGTGTCGTTTAATTTTACCATAATAAACCATGAAACTGCAATAAGAGATGGGAGGGGATCTGTGTTTGCTTTATCTGATAATAATGGCCCTGCATATACAAGGGGGAAACACGTTCTCAAATCCTGCCCCTTGTAAGGAACACATCCCCTGTCCGGCATGGCCTAATTTTTTCTTCCTATCTATATTTATTACATATTTAGGTTTGACTAATTATACTTATTTGATATAATAAACCATTAGTGACTGCCATTAAATCTATGGCAGTATTTCTAGAAAAGGCACACTAGTGCCAGTTTAAAATCTTTTTGAAAGGGAGGATGAAAGATGAAAAGATTTATTAGCATTGTGCTGAGCACCATCCTGGCGGTTTCTCTGACTGCCTGTGGCGGCGGTGGCGGCGGCGCTCAGGTGAGTACCGTAGAGTCCAAGGAGACTACAGCTGCCGAGTCCAAGGATGCGGCTGCAACTACTGCAGATGCAGGAGCCAGCGAGGCTGCAGAGGGAACAGAGGCCGGCGGGGCTTCAGCGGCAGGAGACGATTACCATATTGGTATCGTTACCGGTTCCGTTTCCCAGTCTGAGGATGATCGCCGTGGAGCTGAGGCTTTCCAGAAGCTGCTTGGCGAGGACAGAGTTACATTAGCAATTTATCCTGATAATTTCACAGAAGAGCTGGAGACCACTATTCAGACCATCGTGAACCTTTCCGATGATCCCAAGATGGCAGCCATCATCGTAAACCAGGCTATCCCCGGCACTGCCGAGGCTTTCCGTCAGATTAAGGAGAAGAGGCCTGACATTCTCTGTATTGCAGGTGAGTCCCACGAGGATCTGCCGGTTATTGGAGATGCAGCTGACCTGGTTACCAATAATGACTTCGTAGCCCGTGGCTATCTCATTATCCGTACTGCTCATGAGCTGGGCTGCAAGTCCTTCGTACATATCTCTTTCCCGAGACATATGGCATATGAGACCATGAGCCGCCGTGTTGCCGTTATGAAGGAAGCCTGTAAGGAATTTGGCATGGAGTTCGTCCTTGAGACCGCTCCCGATCCCACATCTGATGTGGGTGTTGCCGGTGCCCAGGCCTATATTCTGGAGCATGTTCCCGAGTGGGTTGAGAAGTATGGCAAGGAGACTGCATACTTCTGCACAAATGACGCACATACCGAGCCTTTGCTTAAGCAGCTCTTAGAGTATGGCGGATACTTCATTGAGGCTGACCTGCCGTCTCCTCTTATGGGATATCCCGGAGCTCTTGGAATTGACCTGACTGCTGAGGCCGGTGACTTTGAGAAGATTCTTGCTAAGGTTGAGCAGGCTGTTGTTGAGAAAGGCGGAGCCGGAAGATTCGGTACCTGGGCTTATTCCTATGGTTATACTGTTTCTGCAGGTCTTGCACAGCACGCTGTCAATGTTATCAATGGCGAGAGTGAGCTGGCGGATATCGATGACATCTCCAAGGCATTCAAGGAGTTCTCGCCTAAGGCCAGCTGGAATGGTTCCAATTATACCAATGCTGATACCGGCGTGAAATTGGACAATGTATTCCTTGTCTATCAGGATACCTATATCATGGGCGATCCCGGAAAATACATGGGTTCAACCGAGATCGAGGTTCCCGAGAAGTACTTCACAGTGAAATAAGCTGTATCTAACTTGCGTTGCAGTCCGGGCTGCTTCCCGGACTGCAGCGTATTTGTGTAGGCGACGAGCCGAAAGCCGTGGTGCAAGCTTGCTTGCAGACCACGGCTTACGGCGACCGCTCATCATCGAGCAAGCTTGCTTGCGAGATGATAGCGGCGAAGCCGGAATCGAGTAGGGGGTCTTCCCACCCCTACTCGATTAGCACAAGACCGCAAACGAATGCATGCTTGCATGTATTCGCTTACCGGTCGTAAGAACATGAAGCACGAAGTGCGGAATGTTCGTGTGCAAAACTGCCGGTCAAGAGGTACTTGGCAGACACTTTTTTCAATTGTGTATGCGGCCGGGGGTGGGATTATACCCCCGGCTATTATTTTGTGTAGGCTAGGAGCCAAAGCCTCATGGGACGCTTGCGTCCCGATGAGGCCTTGGCGACAGCCCATCATCGAAGGCCCGAAGGGCCTGAGATGTGGGCGAGGCCGGAATCGAGAGGGGGGCTTTCTTCCCCTACTCGATTAGGCGGCCCATCATCGAAAACCCTTTGGGCCTGAGATGTGGGCGTAGCCGGAATCGAGAGGGGGGTTCACCCCTACTTAATTAAGGCGTTGTTTTACAACGTAACCTGTTAAAGGCAGGAATTTAGGATGAGCAGGATTTTGTAGGAAGGTTTCGAAAATATGGGCAATGAACAGGTTCCTCTGCTAGAGGTACGAAATATAAAAAAGGATTTCTTCGGAAACCAGGTTCTGTCCGATATTAATTTCACCCTGAAAGAGGGGGAAGTGCTGGGATTTTGCGGTGAAAACGGGGCGGGAAAGTCGACCCTTATGAAAATCCTATTCGGTATGGACGTTATCCGGGAAACCGGAGGATATGAGGGAGACATCCTGATTAATGGGGAAAAGATGAATTTCTCCACCCCTTTTGATGCCATTCATGCGGGCATCGGGATGGTGCACCAGGAATTTTCATTAATTCCGGGTTTTACAGCCACTGAGAATATTCTCCTAAACCGGGAACCCCGTAAGGGAAATATTGTGGCGGAGATTTTCGGCGACAGACTGACTACTCTTAATTATAAGGAAATGAAGGAAAAAGCGGATGCGGCCATTAAAAAGATGGGCGTGGAAATCTCCGCTGATATGGTTATAAATCAAATGCCCGTTGGGCATAAGCAGTTTACTGAGATTGCAAGAGAATTAAGTAAGGATGAGTTGAAGCTTCTTATTCTGGATGAGCCTACGGCGGTTTTGACAGAGAAGGAGGCAGAGGCGCTTCTGGATTCCATCCGCGGTATGTCTAGGCGGGGGATTGCGGTTATCTTTATTACCCATAGATTACATGAGATTCTCTCTGTCTGTGATAAGGTTGTCGTTATGAGAGATGGCCTGGTGGTTAAGGATATCCCTGCAAAGGATACCAGTGTTCCGGAAATCACCCGTTGGATGGTGGGACGGAATGTGGATAATGAGGCCGCCAAGGAAGAACCGGTAAAGAAGAAGGGCGAAGCCAAGGTGATTATGTCCATTCAAAAGCTTTGGGTGGATATGCCGGGAGAAACCGTGCGGAATGTCAGTCTGGATGTTGAAGAAGGCGAGATTCTGGGCATAGGCGGACTGGCAGGCCAGGGGAAGCTGGGAATTCCCAATGGTATCATGGGTCTCTATGAAGCCGGAGGAAAGGTGATTTTTGACGGAAAGGAGATTCCCTTAAATAATCCCAGAAAATGTCTGGATGCCTCCCTGGCCTTTGTGTCTGAGGACAGAAGAGGGGTGGGGCTCTTACTGGATGAGAGTCTGGAGTGGAATGTGGCCTTTCCTGCCATGCAGATCCAGAATAAGTTTCTGAAGAAATATCTGGGGGGCCTGGTCCAATGGCGGGATGAGCAGGCTATTCGTCAGGTGACGGAGAAGTATATTGACGAACTGCAGATTAAGTGTATGGGCAGTAAGCAAAGCGCCAAGGAATTGTCCGGAGGTAATCAGCAGAAGGTTTGTCTGGCTAAGGCCTTTGCACTGGAACCCAAGTTTCTCTTTGTCTCAGAACCCACCCGAGGTATCGACGTTGGTGCCAAAGCCCTGGTTCTGAATGCCCTAAAGAAGTTTAACCGGGAGAGCGGAGTCACTGTGGTCATGATTTCATCTGAATTAGAGGAGCTCCGGCAGACCTGTGACAGAATTGCCATCGTATCGGGAGGCAGGATTGCCGGAATTCTACCGGCCGCCCAGCCCTCGGAGGAATTCGGCTTGCTCATGGTGAGCCAGGTCAGGTAGGAGGTCCGAATGAACGAAAACACATTGGAAAAAAGAACTTTTAAGGAGCGGGCAAAGGAGGCCCTAAAGGATTTTGGCCTCCCCAGACTCATTATTACGGGCTTTCTCCTGCTTCTCTTCATACTGGCTCCCTTTGTGGGGGCAGATTTGCCTACGCAAATCACCAATACCATCAATCGTTTCAGTTGGAACGCGGTTATGGTTCTGGCCATGGTACCCATGGTCCACTCAGGCTGCGGACTAAACTTTGGACTGCCTTTGGGAATTATTTCCGGACTTTTGGGAGCTACCCTGTCCCTGCAGTTCGGCTTTACAGGCCCTTTAAGCTTCCTCATGGCAATTATTATTTCCACACCCTTTGCCGTGGTTCTGGGCAGTTTCTATGGCTGGCTTCTAAATAAGATTAAGGGCGGAGAAATGATGATTGCCACCTATGTGGGCTTCTCCTCCGTATCCTTCATGTGTATGATGTGGCTTCTGCTGCCCTATAATAAGCCGGATATGGTTTGGGGTATGGCAGGAAAGGGCCTTCGTACCACCATTTCCTTGGAGGGATATTATTCTCAGGTATTGGCCAGTTTCCTTCAGATTAATATTGGAAATCTGTCTATTCCTGTGGGAGCCCTTCTATTTTTTGCGCTTTTGGCTTTTCTCATGTGGGCCTTTCTCCACACCAAGACCGGTACGGCCATGACGGCAGTGGGGTCCAATCCCACCTTTGCCAAGGCGGCGGGAATTAATGTGGACAAGGTCAGGATGATTTCGGTCATTATGTCAACCTGGCTTGGGGCCTGCGGAATCCTGGTTTATGAGCAGGGCTTCGGTTTCATCCAGCTCTATATGGCACCATTCTATATGGCGCTTCCTGCGGTTTCCGCAATCCTTATCGGCGGTGCGTCTGTCAATAAGGCTTCTATTACTAATGTGATTATCGGAACCTTTTTGTTCCAGGGAATTGTAACCATGACTCCTACCGTCATGAATAATATGATTCACATGGATATGAGTGAGGTTATCCGTATTATCGTATCCAATGGTATGATTCTCTATGCCTTGACTAGAAGAACGGAGGGAGCCAAATGAATAAGAATAAAGTATCAACAAAACCCTCCCGCAGCATTGGAGAATTATTGAGGGACAATTCTGTTCCCCTGATGTTTATTTTAATCTGTGCGGTCTGCATTCCTCTGTCCGGGTTTTCGCCTTCCTATCTGCTAGACGAAATCATCACCCGTATGGGCAGAAATGTTTTCTTGATTCTGAGCCTTTTGATTCCGATCATGGCAGGTATGGGATTGAATTTCGGTATGACTCTGGGGGCTATGGCCGGGGAAATCGGCCTAATTCTGGCCTCAGACTGGCAAATTGTCGGAATACCCGGCATGGTACTGGCTATGATCATATCAATTCCCATTTCCATGTTTTTGGGCTTTGTCTGCGGCACCATTCTGAATATGGCCAAGGGCCGGGAAATGGTGACAAGTTATATTATCAGTTACTTCATTAACGGTATCTATCAGCTGGTGGTGCTCTATCTCATGGGATCTATCATCCCTATCATACATAACTCCATCAAGCTGCCCAGAGGCTATGGTATCCGAAATACAGTGAGTCTTCTGGAAATGCGTCAGAAATTAGACAATCTGATTCCCCTGACCATAGGCGGTGTGAAGATTCCCGTGGCCACCTTTATCGTAATCGGTCTGCTCTGTGTCTTCATTATCTGGTTTTCCAAGACAAAGCTGGGTCAGGATATGAGGGCTGTGGGTCAGGATATGCAGGTTGCCAAGGACGCCGGCATCAATGTGGAGAAGACCAGAATTATCTCCATCATCATTTCCACCGTTCTGGCAGGCTTTGGAATGGTAATTTATCTGCAGAATATGGGCAATCTGGCCACTTATAGCGCCCATTCCCAGATAGGAATGTTCTGTATAGCGGCCCTTCTGGTCGGAGGCGCCTCCGTGGACAAGGCCTCTATCGGAAATGTGTTCCTGGGAGTTATTCTGTTCCACTTAATGTTCATCGTGGCCCCTACCGCAGGCGCAAAGATCACCGGGGACTCCATGATAGGAGAATATTTCCGTGTGTTCGTGTCCTATGCAGTTATTACGGTGGCCCTTGTCATGTATGAGACCAAGAAGCGCAAGGCAAAGAGCCGCGCCGGAGAGCAGCTCGCAGCGGATCAGGCGGCTGAGGAAGAGCTCTCGGAAGAGCAGTAGGAGGTAGCTGTGGAGAATAAGAAAAAAAAGCGGATGATCCTTTTTCGGATCCTTACAGTACTTGCCCTTATTGCCATAGCAGGCGTAATGTTTATTATAGGAAGAGGACATACTGTTTATTTCGACAGCAAGGCTGTGACCTACGAAGGCACTACCGTGGAGGCTCCTTACAAAATCGAAGTCTATGTGAAGGGCGAGCGGGTCGCCAAGCTCTATGAGGGTGAGCGGGGTATGGCCGGCTGGATGGGACAGAACTTCAATATGGAATTGGAGATTACGGCGGAGAAAGGCGGGGACAGTGTACGGCAGGCTGTCAGCATGACACTTCCCTATAATATGGATGGAATCATCCTGAATATTCCGGCCCTCCTGAAAGGGCTGCCGGAGCAGGCCTATCTCTCTGAATTCATCCCTGCGGCTGTGGAGGAAGAAGCCACTGAAGAAGTCATAACGGATGAATTTGGTATAACGGACGAGCCCGGCGGCGGGGCAGAAGAGCCCGCACCCTAATTTCCAGATTATTTTGACTTGATGATTTTTATTGGGAAATGGCCTTAAACGAATAATCAAGTGAATAATTGTTTTAATATGGGGGAGGAAGAATTTCTTTCCCCATTTTTCTTAAATTTTTTCTGAAAAAGGTATAAAGAAAAAAGATATTTGGTCGATAACAATAATGTAAATCAAAATATCGGTTTTTTATTAACTAAGGAAATGGATAAATAGCTGTTTTTTGTTAATAAAATATCGGTATGGGATTCAATAAGGGGGAAAGGAGGAGTCTGTTATGCGTATAGAGGCATATGCCCAGGTGCAGCAGCTCTATGGTCCGAGAAAGACGAACAGAGTGGCAAGTACGGCATCCATTAGCAGTGCCAGGGACGCAGTGGAGATATCCAGTCTTGGGCAGAACCTGCAGATGGTGAAGAAGGCCGTGAAGGAGGCACCTGATATTAGGGAAGAGCTGACAGCTCCACTGAAAAAGAGCATTGAGGCAGGTACATATCAGGTATCCGGAGAAAGCTTTGCGGATAAGCTGATGAAGAAAATGGGGATGTAATATTAAACATGAATTTCTCTTTTACCTGGGATATGGAGAAATTGTTTGAAGCTACATCCCCTAGTAACTAAAGGACATTTATAATTTAGAAAAGAGAGGTAGTTTAAGTGGCCAGCTTAATGGAGGAGCTCATCCAGACACTTGGAGAGGAAGTCGATAAGTACGCGGCGCTTCTTGAACTATCGAAATCAAAGACTCCCGTGGTAGTTGCGGGAGAAATAGAGAAACTTCAAAAGATCACGGAAGAAGAGCAGGTCGCTTTAGACGAGTTAAGTATTCTCGATCGAAAGAGACAGCAGGTGATGAATGATATCGCCAATGTGATGAACAAGGATGTTGAAACTTTGAAGCTTTCGTATCTGATTGAGATGCTTGAGAAGAGGCCAAAGGAGCGCGAGGCCTTATCGCGTATCCATGACAGGCTCAAAGCCACGGTTGGCGAGCTTTCTCTGGTGAATAACCAGAATCGCGAGCTAATTCGACAATCCTTGGACATGATCGAATTCAACCTTTCTCTTCAGAAGTCCATGAGGACTGCTCCTGAGACAGGGGAATATACCAGAAACGCAGCAAATGCGGGTAATTATTTGGGAAGTGCCCAGGGTGGTTTTGACGCCAGACAGTGATGCGGAGCGAAGTCTCCGCAGGAATGACGAGGTGATTCAATGCCATTAATGGGTGCTTTTTATGTCGGGAATTCGGGTCTGCAGACAAGTCAGAATGCACTGAATACCACAGCACATAATCTTGCCAATATCGACACTACAGGCTATACCAGGCAGCAGGTTTATCAGGAAAACAAATATCTCATGGATGTTGGGGTTTCCTATAATAATAAGCTGCAGGTGGGGCTTGGGGTTTCATACTCGGAAGTCCGGGCGGTTCGGGATTTCTTTATGGACAGGCAGTACCGCACGGATGCCGGACGTTCATCCTATTATTCCACCAGTTATGAGGTTATTCAGGAAATTAATACAATGTTTGGTGAGACAGAAGGAGCGGAGTTCCAGACTGCCTATCAGGATTTGAGGGATGTGGTCATGGATTTGGGAAATGCCCCCACGGATCCTACGGTTCAGAGTGAGGTGATAAGCCGTTCCCTCCAGTTTCTCAACCGTGCCCAGTCAATTTATGAGGGTCTAGTCCGTTATCAAAACAACCTGAATCAGCAAATCCAGGATCAGGTGGGTAAGATCAATGACTATGCCAATCAGATTGTGGAGCTAAATGAGAAGATTGTTTCTGTGGAGGCCGCAAAGGTGGAATCGGCCAATGACCTTAGGGATGCCAGGGACAGCATCCTGGACAAGCTCTCCAGTTTGGGCAGGATTACCTATTCCGAGAACGGTTACGGCATGGTGGATGTGCAGTTTGAGGGGGTGGATTTGGTCAAGGGAAATTATGCTAATCCCATGGAGGCAAAGGTACTGCCGGGAGATGAGGATAGCGGTTTCTATACTCCGGTCTGGAGCAAATATGAGGATCAGAACGTCTTCAATATGAAGCAGGAGATTTCTGCAGATGTAGGATCGGATGTGGGATCACTCAAGGCCTTGGTCATTTCCAGAGGAACGAAAAATGCCACCTATAAGGATATGGAAGAGCAGACGGTGACAGATAAAAACGGAAATCCCGTGACATTATCGGCTTTCGAGAGCTTTGATCTCATGGCCGGCTCTCCTATCACAGCGATTATGACTGAGTTCGACCATTTGATTAACGGTATTGTAACCGGCATGAATAATCTTTTGGCGGATCCGCTGAGGGATACCGACGGTGAACTGATACTGGATAGCGATGGAAATCCCCAATATCAGAAGGAGGAGCTTTTCTCTTTGATCACTACCATGGAGGATGGAGGGGGCTATACTACAGCAAACCTCCGGATCAATCCGGATCTTTTGAGGCAGCCTACCCTCTTGAATGATGGCTTTGTCCTGGAGGATTTGTCTACGGATCAGGAGACAGCGGATGCTTTGGTGGCAATGTTCCAGGATGACTTCAGCACATTGAACCCCGGCACTACAACGCCTCTCAATTTTGAGGAATACTATATTGATATCGTAGATCAATATGCTAATATCGGCAATGCCTATAAGGTGGCCTCAGAAGCCCAGGAACAGGCCCTGCTTTCAGCGGAATCCTCCAGGCAGCAGGTGGTCGGGGTTTCTGATAATGAAGAACTGACCAAGATGGTCCGTTATCAGAATGCCTATAATTCCAGCAGCCGTTACATTAATACCATTAATTCCATGCTGGATACTTTGATTACCATGGTGTCCTAAGGAAAGATGTTTTTGAAGTTTGGTTGATATTTTCCATACAGCAGCCTTATTGGGAGGTTTAGAATGCAATCACAATTTTTCGGTCTCATGATCGGATATTCCGGACTGACTGCCTATCAGGCAGCGTCCAATACAGTGGCCAATAATGCCGCTAATGTGGAGACAGAAGGCTACTCCAAGCAGTATGTGAAGCGGGAGGCGGCGGATGCCCTTAGGAGCTATACGGGCTATGGTATGGTGGGTGCGGGTGTCTCCGCCCAGGGAGTCGCCCAGCTCCGGAACTTCTACTATGATCTCAAGTATTGGGAGAATAGTGCGGATGTGGGCCGGTATGAAACCCAGCAGTCCCACATGGCCCAGATTGAGAGCTTTTTCAAGGAGGATTCCCTGGTAAATGGCTTTACCTCTATTTATACGGATGACTTCTATGATGGTTTACAGGAGCTCACCAAGGATCCGGGATCTACTACCACAAGGGCTTCTTTCATTGGAAATGCCCAATCCCTGGTGGAATACTTTAATACCATGTCCGCTAAGTTAACCCAGGTGCAGAAGGGCCTGAATTCAGAGATAAAGTCGGTGGCGGAGAAGATTAATACCATAGCGGAGGAGATCGCCTCCCTGAATAAGCAGATAAATGTCGTGGAGATTACAGGCTGTACAGCCAATGAGCTCCGGGACAGAAGGGCTCTCCTGGTAGATGATCTTTCTAAGCTGGTAGATGTCACAGTGGATGAGAGTCCTATAGTGAATGAATCTGATAATAATAATCCCACCGGAATGAACCGCTATCGGGTATCTATTAGTAATGGATGCTCTTTGGTGGACGGATATAGCTATAATACTCTGGAGGTTCGCTCCCGGAGTAAGGAAGAGAAATACCATCAGACGGATGCGGAAGGACTCTATGATCTTTATTGGAGCAATACGGGGCAGGAATTTTCCGTATTAGCCAATAACCTTTCGGGCTCTCTCAAGGCCCTGTTTGAGCTCAGGGATGGAAATAATAATGAGGCTCTATCAGGGAAATTCACCGCTTTCACCAGTCCGGACGGCCAGGTGAAGGATGCGGATGGCAATATGGTGGATGCCACTTCGGCTACCATGAAGGTGGATGTTAAGGAAGGGGAGACTCTAGAGGATCTGATGGCCCGTCTTAATATCCCGGAGAAGGGTACCCTTAATGTTTCCGGTTTTCATTATTGTTATGACGGCTGGAGCGTAGAATTCACGGAAGGGGCCACCAGTGCCACCTTCAAGTTTTCGGATATTAAATATAAGGACGGGGACGGCAACCTGGTAAGGGGTATTCAGAAAGATGTAAGTGAAGGGAAGCCCACTGAGGTAGGAGATTCTGTGGATTATCAGGGAATTCCCTATTATCAGTCTCAGATGAATCAATGGGTGAGGCAGTTTGCCTACCGCTTTAACTCTATAGAAAAGTCCGGTGAGGACTTGAACGGAGATTCCATGGCGGATCGGTCCTTCTTTGAGTGGATAGATGCGGGAGGCAAACAACAGGGCCTGACAGAACTGGATCTCACGACAGGGGTCACCAATACGGCCGGGGTTGCTTCATCCGGCAGCACATCTTCTACAATTGAGAGTTATTATTATAGGTTGCAGGCTTCTAATTTCTGTGTGAATTCGGATATCATCTATGATCCCTCATTGATGAGTACCACGTCGGATATGGCGGAAATTAATGAGTCCGCCACAGACATTGTGGATAGACTGATATCTCTCAAGACCAATAAAACAGAGTTCAGCTTCCGGGGCTGCAATTCCACAGAATTCCTGGCCCTCATATCTACAGATATAGCCGTGAACTCTCAAAGTGCGATTAATTTCACTAGTAATAGTACAAATATTCAGAATATTATCGATCAGCAGAGGCAGTCCGTATCAGGCGTTGACGATGATGAAGAGGCCTTGGATTTGGTCAAGTTCCAGAATGCCTACAATCTCAATGCCAAGATTATTCAGACTATGACAGAGATATATGACAGGCTGATTCTGCAGACAGGCGTATAAATATGCTTCCCGATATTGTCTTTTGTGCAGCAGGAAGCCAAAGTCTTTTGGTACATCTGCGATCCCATGAGGCCTTCCTGACAGTCCATTAAGGAAGACCTTTAGGCCTGAGATGGGGACAAAGCCTAATTGACTGAGGGGCTCTTTCCCCGGTTGATTTGGAAGAAGCGGGATGCATATGAGAAATCTGGGTGAGTTCTTTTGATAGAAGCCGCTGATATGCGGATGGGAGGATATATGAGAATCACAAACCGAATGATGGCGGATAATTCCCTCTACAATATTAATAATAACAAGGTGTATCTGGATCAGCTGGAAAAGCAGATGGCCACCCAGAAGAAGTATTATAATCCTTCGGATGATCCTATTACTGCCATCAGATCCCTGCGCTTTCGGGGATCTTTGGCAGAAATAACCCAATACCTGGACAGGAATGCGTCGGATGCGGAGAGCTGGGCAGATAATACCCAGTCCTCCATTGATACGGCGGCGGAGATTATGAGATCCCTGCAGGCGGAATATACCTCTGCAACTACAGGTACCAATACCAATTCGGATCGCAGAACCTATTTGGAGAATATGAAGGCCCTTGCCAAGGAATTCTATGCGGTGGGAAATACCACCAATGAGAGCCGCTATATCTTCACAGGCTATCGGACCGGGGACAGCCTGACCTTTACCCAAGAGAATCTGGATGAAAGGGCTGTGGCTGTGGGGGATTCCACTAAGCCGGAGTATAGCTACAAAGGAATAACAGAGTACTTTGATGCAGATGACATTGAGACCTATTCCTACCTGGCCCGGGATGACTATAGTGATACCGGAGTCACCAATGATGATATTGTAAACTTTGAGACCGCGGATATGGATGAGACAAAAGTGAAGAGCCAGCAGGCCTTCCGTCTCCGCCTGTCCTATGATAACTTGGATGAGGATCAGTCTGGCACTTATACCTATTCGGATATAGGGGCAGTCACTGTCAAGCAGATTGTCTATACGGATAAGGACGGAAATACCCAGACCATTGATTCTGTGGAAGTAATAGAGAATGATTATGAGGCGGATCTGTCTAGCGGGGACAAGGTTTATTTGAATAAGACCACGGGAAATCT
>JAILCB010000119.1 GCA_024680595.1 Lachnospiraceae bacterium
GCAAACATGGCAAAGGTGGAGGCGAAGGGGATTAAGCCCGTGGCGGCCATACCTGCCGCAATAGCCATCATGTTGCCCTCGGCAATACCGCAGTCAAAATGGCGGTCGGGATAGGCTTTCTTGAAGATACCGGTCTTTGTGGCTCCGGCCAGGTCCGCGTCCAGGACCACCAGGGAAGGATATTCCTCGGCCAATTCGGCAAGGGCCTTGCCGTAGCTTTCTCTAGTCGCAATCTTCTTCACATCACTCATAATGACTCACCAATCCTTTCCAGATCCTGCATTGCGGTCTCAAACTGCTCGTCATTGGGGGCTGTGCCGTGCCAGGAAACCTGGTTCTCCATAAAGGAGACGCCCTTGCCCTTAGTGGTCTTGCAAATAATGGCAGTGGGCATTCCCTTGGTCTGTCTAGCCTCGTCAAAGGCTGCGCGAAGAGCGTCAAAATCATGGCCGTCCACATTGATCACATGGAAATTAAAGGCTTCAAACTTCTTGTCGATGGGATAGGGGGAGTTAACCTCTTCCACCGTGCCGTCAATCTGGAGATTATTATTATCCACGATAACCACCAGGTTATCCAGCTTCTTGGCTCCTGCAAACATAGAGGCCTCCCAGACCTCTCCTTCCTGAATTTCACCGTCGCCCAGCAGAGTATAGGTGCGGTAATCTTTTTTCTGGATCTTTGCGGAAAGAGCCATACCGGCAGCCACAGAAATCCCCTGTCCCAGGGAACCTGAGCTCATATCCAGACCGGGCAGATAGCGCATGGAGGGATGGCCCTGCAGCCTGGAACCCACATGCCGGAAAGTCTTTAGCTCTTCTTTGGGGAAGAATCCTTTCTCAGCCATAACAGAATATAGGCCGGGACAAGTGTGACCCTTGGAAAGTACGAAGCGGTCCCGATCGGGGTCGTCGGGCTTCTCGGGATTGATATTCATCTCCTCAAAGTAGAGATAGGTGTAAATGTCTGCGGCAGAAAGGGATCCGCCGGGATGGCCGGACTTGGCCGCATGTACAGCAGTCAGAATTCCTTTTCGGACTTCATTCGCTGTCTTCTTCAGTTCCGATGTGTTCATAGTGTCGTGTACCTCCTTATAATTAGTCGATACGTGCAGAGAAATGCGCAACCGGAAAAAAAATTCCGGCAGGCAAAGAAAATAATAGCAAGAATGAAGAAATTTATCAACATCTAGGGTATAATAAAGCGAGAAAAGCGTTGCGGCGCGGCCGGCGGATGTGCAGGCAAGGCCTGCACAAGGCGCCGGACATGGCGCAACCCTGACGTTATGAGCATGTAGGCCGGGAGGCCGGAATGCGAATAATGTAAGGCGATTGCGGGAGTGCCGAAGGCACGTAGCAATCGGTTTTTCTCGCGAAGCAGGCGGGCGTTGCGGCGCGGCCGGATGATGTGCATGCATTGCATGCACAATCGTCCGGACATGGCGCAACCCTGACGATGTTTTTTATTATATAAACTGATATAATACTAATTTCTATTAGAATAAATGGAGGAATATTGTTATGATTAGTGTATTATGCTGTTGCGCAAATGGTTCCGGGACATCACTTCTCATGTCCATGGCGCTGGAAAAGGCCATCAAGGCCCAGGGCTATACCCAGATAGAGAAGATCAAGCATGGCTCTGTCAATGAGGCAAAAAATATTGCCGTTAATTATGATATTGTATTCTGCCCCAAGGATTTCACGGAATTATTTGCGGAAGCGGCGGAGAAGGGAGTTCGCATTATCGGCCTTAATAATGTGATGTCGGACAGTGAAATGACGGAAAAACTGGCCGAGTGCGAAATGGAACTGAAGTAAAGACACTTTTAGGGGGGATAAATGAAAAGAAGGATAATAATGTTACCCGCAGAGCGCCTGTCGGAGTTTGTCAATAAGGCCAATGACTGTGATTTCGATATTGATATCGCCAACGAGCATATGCATAAGCATACGGTTGATGCCAAATCCATTCTGGGCGTGATGGGACTGGAACTTGACAAACCAATTGTAGTTATTTATGAAGGAGAGAATACTGAGTTCGAAGAGATTCTCGATGAACTTGCAGTAGGATAGAAATTATGAGCAAGAAGAAAATTGATCAATTATTTGAGGCATTTTCCATGGTGTCAGAGGGAGCCTATATTTTCCTCTGCGATATGGAGTCGAATTACTCCAGATGGTCTAAACAGGCCGTGGATTTCTTTGGCCTGCCGGGAGAATACATGACAAATGCCGGCAAGGTTTGGGAAGAGTATATCCACCCGGATGACAGGGAGCTTTACAAGAAGGATATTAGGGCTGTATTCAAGGGTGAGTCTAGGGAGCATTTCATCCAATACCGGGCCAGGGCCGCGGATGGCCGCTATGTCATCTGTACCTGTCACGGCCGGGTTCTTTTTGATGAAAACGGGAAAGCGGGATACTTTGTGGGTACCCTGAAAAACCACAGTATTTTGCAGACGGCGGATTCGGTTACTGGCTTAAAGAATGTTTATGCCTTTTTTGACGATCTGGAGCGCTTCCGCATGGCCCGGCGTGAGCAGATGATACTCATGGTGGGAATTGCCCGGTTTTCTGAGATTAATGACCGCTATGGCTATGTGGTGGGGAACCGGGTCATGCTGGAGCTTTCCCGGCTTTTTGCCAGAATGGTATCTAATATGGGCTTCCTCTACCGGATGGAGGGGGCCAGATTAGCTCTTGTCACGGACAAGATGACAGAGCAGGATATTCGACAGCTTCTCCGGAATCTGAGGCAGCGGGCCCTCAAGGATATTTCTGTGGACGGTATGGGGGTCAGTGTGTTTCTAAATGCCGGACTGGTCATAGGGGACAATTTTGATGTGGAGCCCAAGACCCTCTTTTCCTGTCTCTGGTATGCTTATTATGAGTCCAGGGACGTACGGCAGGGCGATCTGGTGGTCTTTCGGGCCCATTCCGGGGATGCTAATCACGCCAGAATCGAGAAGATCGGCGCAGTGAGAGAGAGTATTGCGGATCAGTGCAAGGGTTTCTTCCTTGTCTATCAGGCCATAGTCAATGCATCTACTGAAACCATTATAGGGGCAGAGGCGCTGCTTCGTTATAAGGATGCTTCGCTGGGGGTGGTGATGCCGTCGGAATTTGTGGGTGTCCTGGAACAGGATCCCTCCTTCTATACCCTTGGCAAGTGGGTGCTGCGCCAGGCTATGCTGGAGGGTAAGCAGTTTGTCGAGCGGTACTCCGGTTTTATTCTGAATGTGAATATTTCCTATACCCATTTGGGACATGTGGCATTTCTGGACGATTTGGAAGCGATACTTAGGGAGACCGGTTTTCCCGCCACGAATCTCTGCCTGGAAATCTATGGCAAGATTCAGCTTTTGAATGAGGACAGGCTAAAGGAGATGCTGCTCCGGCTCAAGTCCAAGGGAATTAAGCTGGCTCTGGACCGTTTTGGCGAGGAACCCAGGTCTCTGGACTTCATTCAGAGTATTCCCGTGGATGTGGTCAAGATTCATTGGAATTTCATGAGGGCCCTGGGCGGTAAGGCAGAGCACCAGGAGGCCGTGAAGCATTTGGCCGGTATTGCTTCCCTGTTTGGGTCGGAGGTCTGTGTCGTGGGTATGGAGGATGAGGACGTAAGGGACTCTCTCCGGGCCTATTCAGTAGATGGATTCCAGGGACAGCTTTATTCTAAGCCGGTTTCCGCAGAGGAATTGATGGAGATGGAGTTTAGGACCGAGGCAGAGCAGGAGTATACTGAGCTCACGTCTATTGAGAAGAATGCCCTGAAGGCCAAGGAGAGTAATTTTGTGAATGCTTCTCTGGAGGTCCAGTATCCTGACAGGAGGCTGACTTATGACGATATGTTGGAGAAGACCCGCTTTGTCTGGTCTAAGCTGCAGAATAGGGATGCTTCGGAGATTAATACCATTAATCTCTATATGAAGCCGAACGAGAAGATTGTTTACTATGTTGTGAATGGGACAGATACCGGCAGTTTTGGGATTTAATGGTAGCAGCGGCTGGGCTGCAAGCGTAAATTGACTGTAACGGCAGCGGCTGGGCTTTGACAGGCGCAGCCGCTGGGCTGTAAGCGAAAATAGATTGTATAGTCCGCGTTGGGATTTGACGGGATATGGCTAATATCGGTATATGAGGGGAGAATATGGGACAGGATAATAAAGGAAAACTGACTGGGTTAATACTGGCTCTTGTGGTAATCGTTGTGGGATTCTTTTCTGGAAAGAATTTCCTGGGCGGTGGAAACGGAGGTCAGGCCGATACTTCCTCAATAACAAGTACAGAGAATGCGGGAACTGTTGAAACTCAGGAGTCTGAGGACGAATCCGGCCAGACGGCAGGCGGCTCCGGCCAGACGGCAGGCGGGTCAAGCCAGACGGCGGGCGGGTCAAGCCAGACGGCAGGCGGCTCCGGCCAGTCAGCAGGCGGCATCGGCCAGACGGCGGGCGGCTCAAGCCAGACGGCAGGCGGGTCAAGTCAGGCCGGCGGAGCAGACAGTTCTAATCAATCCGGGGATACAGCTGGTGGCAAGACGGGCAGTAGCACCGGCCAGGCGGATAGTGCCGATGAGGGTCAGAATAGCGGCTCCGTGGAGCCCGGAGCAGCGGAAGAGGGCAAGGCAGATAGCGTAAATTCAGAGGCGGCTCTCGCAGATACGGAAGTAGGCGGAGCTTCTGACAGTGCCGGGGATTCGGCCCTAACCGGACGTGTGACGGAAGAGGGGGAGCCGGTTCCCGACTTTGGTACCCTTTCCTTCCGGTACAAGGACCGGCTTATGGATCATTATAAGAAGCATGGAATCGAAATGGGATTTGACTCTCCCGAAGCCTACGCCGAGGCGGCCAATGCGGTGGTGCATAATCCCGATGCCCTGATTAAGCTGGAGGAAGAGGACGGGGACTATGTCTTCTATGTGGAAGACAGCAATGAATTTGTCATTGTTTCCCGGGACGGATACTTGCGGACATATTTCTATCCCAATGGGGGTATGAATTATTATCTGAGGCAGTAGCGGCCAATTCTGCAGGAGAAGACCGGCATTGGGAAAGCGGACTGTGTGAGCGGCGGACTTTCCGAATGGGAAAGGAAGCATGCGACCTGCAGCGGGAAGACCGGCATTTGGGAAAGGAAGCAGGCGATCTGCAGTGGAAGATCGATATTGGGAAAGAGTACTGTGTGAGCGGCGGATTTTCCAGATGGAAAGGAAGCATGCGACCTGCAGGAGAAGACCGGTATTGGGAAAGCGGACTGTGTGAGCGGCGGACTTTCCGAATGGGAAAGGAAGCATACGACCTGCAGCGGGAAGAGCCAATAATTATGAAGAAGGTATTATATAGCAGCTTTGATTATATTACCGCACAAGGAGAAATAACAGGATTTGAAGCAAAGAATCATAGATTATTTGAATAGCAGGGGGTATTCAGTTCTGCCCTCTTCTGTGGAAGAGATTAATATATTGTTTCGGATTAATGGGGATTTGGTCATGTCGGTCCTCATGGTTGACTGCAGGAAAGCCGCCATGGACGTGTCCTATTATAGGGCGCTGAAGAACCAGGTGGGCAGACTTTTCGAGGACAAGGGCTATTCCCAAATCCGCGTTTTCACCTTCTTTCTCGCAAATAGCATGATGAGTGCGAGAGAGCTGGCCGTATCGGATGCCCTCTCCTGGGTGGTGGAGGTGCCTACCGGCAGACTCTGCATCTTTGAAAACCAGATGGCGGACTATGACGGTCTTCGTTTTGGCCTGGAGCAGGTATTGCAGGAGCCGGGCCAGGTCACGGCGGACAGGAGAACAGTGGGGAACTGGTTTGGGGATTTCTTTCTCCGGAATCCGGCACCCATGACCCTGACCCTTATGCTCATAAACATTCTGGTTTTCGTGGTAGTCTCAATCTTTGGTTCTACAGACAATGTGGCCTATATGATTGAACGGGGAGCCCTGTATGAGCCCTATGTCCTGGGCTATGGACAGTATTACCGGCTGATTTCCTGTATGTTCCTGCATTTCGGCATAGAGCATTTGGGGGCAAATATGCTCTCTCTCTGGGTTTTCGGGGAGCGGGTGGAGTGTGCCCTGGGCAGGAAGAAATATCTATTTCTATATTTAGTCAGCGGACTCATGGCCAGCACCACATCCTTGGCCTTTTCCTACTTCACCAAGACACCGGTGGTGTCTGCGGGAGCCAGCGGGGCTATATTTGGAGTCATTGGGGCCCTTTTCGCTATTGTCATGAAAAACCGGGGGCGCTTCCAGGATCTGACGGCCTCCCGGGCCGCTTTTCTGGTTGGCTATAGTGTTTTCGTGGGCTTTATGGGAGATGGGATCGATAATGCGGCCCATATTGGCGGTCTGCTCATGGGGCTCTTTCTGGGACTGACACTCTATCAGACAAGAAAGCCTGATGAGGCCCAATAGAGCAGACTTTGACTTTTGTAGATAATGAGATTTGGGAGAGCATTTTCAATATCTTGATATGCTGGCATCCATGGCTGTCCGGAGGAAGGAATAAATAGATGAAGATTAATATATATTATGGTGGGAGGGGAATTGTGGGAGATCCCGCTTTATATGTGCTTTCCAAGATGCAGGCGGTTTTTGAGGAACTGAATGTCAAGGTGGATCGCATCAACCTTTATGATGAAAAGCGCAATATTACTGCCCTGCCCAGCACCATGAATGATGCTGACGGGATAATTCTAGCCTCCACGGTGGAATGGTATGGAGTGGGCGGATATATGATGGAGTTTCTGGACGCCTGCTGGTTTTTCGGCAATAAGCAGAAGATTGCGGATATCTATATGTGTCCCGTGGTCATGTCCACCACCTATGGGGAGAGGGAGGGCATGCTGACACTGCAGTCCGCCTGGGATATGCTGGGAGGCAAGCCCTGTAACGGCCTGTCTGCCTATGTCAAGGATACGGTGGCTTTTGAGCTCAATCAGGAATATGTCAATGTAATTGAGAAGACTGCGGAGAATCTTTACCGTTCTATTTCCAGGAAAACCATTGCCCTGCCGGCCAGTAATCAGGCGGTCAAGCAGATGGTTTCTGTACAGGAGAGGATAGAGCTCACTCCCCAGGAGACGGAGCAGCTGTCCAGATATGCGTCGGACGACAAGTATATGCAGACCCAAAAGGAGGATATACGGGAGCTTACCAACCATTTCAAGACCCTTTTGGAGCATGACGGTCTGTCGGAGGAGGAGATTTCCGTTCAATCCTTCCAGGATAATTATGTCCCTCAAAAGAGCTATTCTGCCGTATATAAGTTCCTAATCAAGGGCTATCAGAAGCCTATGATATTGGATGCCAGAAACCAGAAGGTAAATTGCTACTTTGGCAATGTGGAGAAGCAGGATGTGCTCTGCAAGCTGCAGAAGGAGAAGCTAAAGGAGATTATGCAGGGCAAGGATACCTTCCAGCATGCTTTCATGTCCGGGGATATGCAGGTCCGGGGCGACTTCAAGATGCTGCGGATGCTGGATGAAATATTTAGCTTTACCATGAAGACCTAAAGGCTCCTGCCGGAGCTTTGTGATAGAAAATATTTGGCGGCTCTGATAGGCCGAAATAAAGAATTAGCCGGGCCTGTCTTCGGATGGGTCCGGCTTTTTGTGTAGGCTAGGAGCCAAAGCCTCATGGGACGCTTGCGTCCCGATGAGGCCTTGGCGACAGCCCATCATCGAAGGCCCGAAGGGCCTGAGATGTGGGCGAGGCCGGAATCGAGTAGGGGGTCTTTCCACCCCTACTCGATTGTAGGCTAGGAGCCAAAGCCTCATGGGACGCTTGCGTCCCGATGAGGCCTTGGCGACAGCCCATCATCGAAGGCCCGAAG
>JAILCB010000142.1 GCA_024680595.1 Lachnospiraceae bacterium
CTAAGACGATTGGAGATAAGACAGTCCTTGAAGTAGAGGTCTTTCATGGTAAATATTGTCCGTATTATCTCACATCTGTAGGCAAAGAGAAATCGGCGTATGTCAGGGTCAATGGCACCAGCAGACCGGCAGATGCAAGGATTTTGAAAGAACTGGAGCTTATGGGTCAGCGGCTCTCCTATGATACGATGAGGGAAATCGGAGAAAACTATGATCCTACTGCGGCAAAACAGCTTATGGACGGTATGTATCAGAAAGCCCTTGATGCGTGCGGAAATGAAGCTGAGCGTGAAGAAGTGCATCCTCTGACTCTGGCAAAGCTCGAGGATTTCGGCATCTTATGTAAAGATGGGAAGGATTATGCACCAACTCATGCGTATACACTTCTTACAAAACCGAAAGACAGAAATATTAAAATACAGTGTGCTCTTTTTAAGGGCATGGAGCGTGACGAATTTATTGATAAGAAGGAATTTCGTGGCGCAGTGCAGGATCAGGTGGAGGAAGCATATCAATTTGTGCTTCGCCATATCAACATGGGAGCTGTCATAGATGGATTATACAGGCACGATGTATATGAGCTTCCGACCAGATCAATCAGGGAGATAATCGCAAATGCCTGTCTGCATCGAAGCTACATGGATTCATCATCAATTCAGGTCTCGATCTATGATGACAGACTGGAAGTGGATTCTCCCGGTATGCTTTATGATGGTCTTAATATAACGGAAGCACTCTCCGGGAAATCTAAATGCCGGAATAAGGCAATAGCGGAGGCTTTTCAGTATATGAAGATCATCGAGGGCTGGGGAACCGGTCTGCCGAGGCTTTTTCGCCAATGCAGGGAAAGAGGATTGCCGGAGCCGAAGTTTGAAGAATTTGGCGATGGCATAAAGGTGACGATTTACAGGAGATCGGGTAGTGAATGGGTAAATGGAACTACCCAATCAACTACCCAAACTACCCAATTACCCGATGGAAGAAAAATATCGGATGTTGAGATTCGCATAGTCGATGCCATGAAGGAAAACAGCAAAATCACCCAAAGCCAGTTGGCTGCCCGGCTTGGCATAGATATAAATACTGTAAAATATCATGTCCGGAATCTGAGCAAAAATAATGTCATTGAACGCAAAGGCAATAACAGGAGCGGCGAATGGGTAGTCCTGATTTCTGACTACACAAAGTGGCGGCAGAGATATTTTGGCGATGTAAGCACCGAGGATTTTCAAAGGGCAGCGATAGCTTATGCTAAAGATAATATTTCACCTAATACAGACAAGTGATGACTGTAATCAAGATTAACTGGTAGTTCATACTGTAGCTTGCTAAAAAAGGCAAATTCACTATTATATCGCAAAATAATGGAAAGATTGGCAATGACAATGCCGTAAACATGAGAGAGATGCTTATTGGAGCAACAGGTATGCATTATCAAGAAATGAGACTTGTAATTTGGATGGATTTACAATCTGAGATTGTTTATTGATAAGAAGAACAGACAGAATAGTAATAGGTGGTTATATAGATGATAATGGGATTTAACACAAGGAGAGACATATGAAAAAGACTGTAATTGGTGTGAGTTTTTCATTGATGATTATTGCTTTGACAGGATGTGGGTCACCATCGGGTGCATCAACTGAGCTTGCTGCACCGGTTGAAACTACATCAACTGAAATAACTGAACAGTTGGAACAGAATATCGAAATAGAGAGTAATACAGATGGTTTCACGGAGAACACAGAAGAACGTGAGAATACTGATGAAAACAGTAATAAAACTGAAGGGGAAGTAGAGGTTTCGACAAGTAGAAATAGAATAGATAGTAAAGTGAACCCATATACAGAGGGGCGGTTCGCCGATGTTTCGGCGAGCACGCCCCTCTGATGTCGAACAGAAAGGCATCCAGAGCTATCAGAGTCTCCTGTATGTCCGCTTCCTTTGCTTTGGGAACGGGGCCCTTACTGCGCTTCACGACCGGTCTGACGGCTAGGGAAGAGTAATCTTGAAAAAGTGTTCAATTGATGTTGATAAAAACGAGAAAAGGTGATAGTGTAAATTTAATCGAGAAAAAGTGTGTATTAATAAATAGACAAATCGCGTAATGGTGATTCATTAGAAATAAATTATTGCCGAAAAGGTGTAAACGATGAAAAGAAAAATACTGGACAAAATGCTCAAATGGAAAGAAGACAGTGCCGGAAAAACCGCACTGTTGATTGACGGAGCCAGGCGAGTTGGGAAGAGTTATATCGCGGAAGAATTTGCAAAAGCAAATTACAAATCTTACATAATGATCGATTTTAATAGAGCCGGTGATGAGATAAGGGATCTGTTTGATAATAACCTGAATGATCTGGATTCTTTTTTTATGTATCTTTCAGCAATTTACGGGATTAGCCTTTATGAGCAGGAGTCTTTGATTATCTTTGATGAGGTCCAACTGTTTCCAAGAGCAAGAGCAGCAATAAAATATTTGCTTGCAGACGGTCGCTTTCATTATATGGAAACAGGATCGTTGATGTCGATTCGAGAAAATGTGAAGGATATCGTAATCCCTTCAGAGGAACGCCATATCAGGATGTATCCGATGGATTTCGAAGAATTCCTCTGGGCGATGAATGAGCAACCGCTTATAGATGTCATTCGCCTATCGTTTGAAAAAAAGAAAGCAATGGGGCAGGCCCTTCACAGAAAGGCAATGACTTTGTTCAGACAATATGTGATTGTCGGAGGAATGCCACAAGCGGTGAGTGCCTATATTGAAACAAAGAGTTTTGAAAAGACAGATGAAATCAAAAGAGATATTCTCTCACTTTACAGAGAGGATATAGCGAAGCATGCAAAAGGATATGAGCGAAAGGTGGAGTCTGTATTTGATGAAATCCCGGAGCAGCTGTCAAAACATGAAAAAAAGTTTATGCTGTCATCGCTGGGGAGAGGAACGAAATACAGAAGTTATGAGAGCTCTTTTCTCTGGCTGGAAGACTCTATGATCTGTAACATTTGCTATAATTCCACGGCGCCAAATGTCGGAATCAAATTAAACAGGGACCGAAATACATTAAAACTCTATATGGGAGACACCGGACTTTTGATCAGCCACGCATTTGACGAAAACGGACTGGTGAAAGAAGAGATATATAAAAAACTGTTACTTGGAAAACTGGAAGTAAATGAAGGCATGGTTTTTGAGAATGCAGTTGCCCAGATGCTTACGGCTTCAGGACATAAACTATATTTCTATTCCAATTCATCCCGCGAAGATAAAGATGAGAGAATGGAAATCGATTTTCTTATCTCTAAAAAGGATCCAACGAACAGACACAATGTATCACCGATTGAAGTGAAATCCGGAAAACGATATACATATTCATCATTGGGTAAGTTTATAAATAGGTTTACCGAGCAGTTAGATGTTCCTTATATTTTGCATACTGCTGACTATTATGAAAAAGAAGGTATCTATTTCCTTCCTGTGTATTGGGTGTGGCTGCTTTAACTGTATAATATGACATAGCTGCAGTTTAAGAGTTCGCGTATTGATTATGACGCTGAAGCTGGTGGCAAGGTGCTACTTAACGAAAACGACGTCGAGTTAGATGTCTGGGAGTTGTGGCTGCGATTTTGCTTTTTGGCTAAACGAGCCATCGCTGCAACCGGGGATGCCATTTATAGCTGACGATAGACCAAAAGCCTTTGAAGGATCACATGGAGACCGCCAGTCTCTTGGAGCGGATGAGTAAGAGGAAACCTGATACCGGTATCAATCTGTCACTGAATATGGAGGAGTATTACGATATTATTGAGTTGATTATAATAGCTCAGTAATCGCAATAAGGTTGCCTCATCTGAGTTTTTGGTTTTCTTTATCAATTCAAATAAGGCAGGAGCCTCTTTTTTCTGAAGGATGATCAGATCAGGGGAAATATCATCGGTTTCTCTGGATAAAAAAGCAACAGATGTATCCAATAATAGTCTTCCACTATTCTATAATACCTGCAGGATAAAGATCTCCGTTTGGTAAGATCGGCGTCTCATCTTCAGCATTATCCTTCACGACTTCCTTTCTATCACCGGGCTTGTTGCGGACTTAATTTATGAAAACTGCGAAGCCAGAATGGCAACTATCAATAATGACGATATCACGATTTCCGGGATAGACTTATACGATACTTAAAGAAATAATGGGGATTCTGGCTTTTAATATTATTTTCCCGCCGGGGTTCTTTGCCAAAAGCAGTGGAGCGGCCCCCGGAGAATGCCGGTGAGCGAGGTCAACGAGGCTTTTTGGACCGGGTCGGTCAGAAAGGTCCTAGTGAACAAGAAGGGAATTGCATCTATGAGAATTAGGTGAAACAGCATAAAGGACAGGGGATTCTAGCGGATCTCCTGTCCTTTAGCTTTATATAGAATTATTATAACTATGGCCGTGTCAGGATATTTAGCCGGTTTTGCATATTCTCCTGATTAGATGTCCAGGTCCAGAATGCTCTTCCAGTTCTCCTTCAGCTTAGGATACAAAGCATCAAATTCTTTGTAGACCTTATCATAAATAGCTGCGGCTTCCTTGCTGGGTTGATAGACTTCATCCCGCATCTTAATGATACTGTCGCAGGCTTCCACTACACTGGGATAAGCCCCGGTTCCGACCATGGCCAGTATTGCGACACCCAGAGCGGCGCTGTTCTCGGAATTCATATCCGGAAGGGTGACAGGCATATTATAGATATCACACATGAGCTGTCTCCAGAAAGGACTCTTGGATCCGCCGCCGCACATGCGCACGCTATCGGGCTCGACACCGCAATTACGGATGCCGGTAAGGATATCGCGGAGCGCATAGGTGGCGCCTTCCATGACGGCACGGGTCATATCCTGCTTTGTATGGATGCCCGCAAGCCCGATGAAGGAGCCACGGCAGTTCAGGTTGAAATGGGGAGACTGCTCGCCGTTCAGGTAGGGGAGATAGATGAGGCGGTTTGCGCCCGGCTTGGAGGCCTTTACATCCTCATTAATCTGCTCATACTCCGTGTCGTTTGGATAGTAATTATTCCTCCACCATTTCAGAGAGGCTCCGCAGGAATTGACGCTTCCCATAAAGTGCCATGCGCCGGGCACAGGCATACAGAAGGTATAGACGGACTTATTGCGGTCCAATACCGGTTTCTCGGAGAAGGCAAATACAGTTCCGCTTGTTCCGATGGTGGTCATGGCACGTCCCGGAGCAACAACGCCTGTTCCTACGCCGCCTGCCGCATTATCACTGGCGCCGCCCACAACGGCGCAGCCCGTGGTGATGCCCATGGCCTCTGCGACATTGGGAAGGACATAGCCCGTGATCTCCTGGGATTCATAGACCTTGCCCAGCATATCCTCGGTAAGCTCCATTTTCTCCAGAATTTCCTTGGCCCAGCACCTGTTGGGGACATCCAGCAGCTGGGTAGCGGAGGCATCGGATACCTCGGTGGCATACTCACCTGTCAGACGATAGCGCAGATAGTCTTTGGGAAGAAGAATATGGGCGACCTTGGCATAAATTTCCGGCTGATTGTCCTTCACCCACTGGATCTTGGCCGCTGTCAGGCCGGGTCTGGCAGGTGTCAGGGAGTATTTCATGAAGAGGTCATCTCCGACAATCTGGCGTACATGCTCGCAGGATTCTGAAGTACGGCCGTCATTCCAGAGGATTGCACGGCGCAGGGGGGTGCCGTTGGAATCAAGCATTACGGCTCCCATCATCTGTCCCGAGATTCCAAGTCCCTTCACATCCTCCGGTGCCACGCCGGAGCTTACCATGACCTGCTTGACAGTCTGCACCGCAGCCTGATACCAGTCCTCCGGCTCCTGCTCGGACCAGCCGTTATGGGGCTGATAAAGCGGATACTCGATGAAGTGAACGGCAATCTCTTTTCCGGTTTCGTCAAATAATACAGTCTTAATACTTCCGGTTCCCAGGTCCAATCCTAAATAGTAGTTCATGTTAGTCCTCCACACATAATAGATTGAATTGATTTTGACGTGCTACATATTCTTCTGGAATTTCTTCCAGGGAATGTTTAAGGTTGCGTGTTCATTTAAGAGGGAATCCACATGCATGAGAAGCGGGAAATCCTCAATCTTTACTTTTCCGCGTTTTGCCAGGGCTTTCACGGCCCGTGCTGTTCTGGTGGCTATGACCACCGCCTCCAGAGTCTGGCCTTTGAGCTGGGCAAGGGTCTCTTCGATTGTGTATCCTTTTCCGAGAAGGAGACCCACGGTTCTGCTCCGGCCTGCAGATACGGTGACATCCAGATCGCCTGCGGCAAACATGATCATGTCCTCGCTGCCGCCCACCAGTCTGAGCAGATCCAGCATTTCCTTGACGCTCTCCTGGAAGAGGGCCGCTTTCATATTATTATGATTAATTCCGTCATCGCCCAGCTTCTCCTTGATGCCAATAGCAAGAGCGGTGCCCAGGGCATATCCGTTCTTCAGGGCGACTGCGCATTCAAGGCCCACAACATCCTTGGTCAGGCTGATGATATAGTAGTCGGTGGAAAATAGGCTGCGGATCCATTCCAGGGTCTCTAAGTCAGCACCGCAATAGCCTACGAAGGAAGGGTCGTGGTCGGCCAGATCCCGGGCTGTGCAGGGGCCGCCGATAGCGTAGATTTTCAGCTTGCTGTCTTTGGGAAGCTTGGTCTGCCAGTACTCCGGGTAGGTCAGCATGGTTCCGTCCTCGAAATCCAGCATGCCCTTTGTAACGGAAATCAAGGGCACATCTTCATTCAGAATGGGGAAGATCTCATCTGCAAACCAATCCACACCAAAGCTGGAAACACCGCAGACAATCAAATCCGCTCCTTCGATAGCCTCCTTCACCTGGGCACATTTGAAATAGTGCACTCCCTCATGTAATGTCCGGAGCAGGTTAACGTGATAATTGTCCTCCCTGAGCCTGTCGATGACCTCATCGTCTAAGGGGCTTCCGACAAGATTCACCTCATGTCCGTTCTCGAAAAGTGGAAATGTCAGGGCTGAAGCCATCTGTCCTGCACCAATCAATGCAACTTTACTCATAGCTCTTCCTCCTTGTATGTCATATTTTACTTATTAGAAAGTCCGATTTGACTTGAGAAATATTTCCCAACTGCTTGTGGAAAAATTTCTCTGATGCCGCCATTATAGCAGACTCTTGAAAATTGTCAACAGCTATTTGGGAAAAATTACAAAAAAATAAGAATTATTTATTTTAAATATGGATAATTCCCACAAGCCGTTTGACTTGAACTATGAAGCAACATATAATTGTGCCAGTAATAATAGATTTGGCTCAGTGTGAGAACCCTCCTTTTAAGTGGCGGGTTTAACAGATTTGTCTCAGTGGGGATTCAATCTCTAGCTGAGATAAATGCTCCGCGAGACTTGAAATCTTAAATTATAAGAAGGGAAATAATCATATATGACAGTTGATGCCAATAAACTGACCCAGGTCATCCGCATTGCAAAAATGCATTATGAGCTTCACTACAGCCAGCTGGAGATTGCCGAAAAGGAAGGAATATCCAAATCCTCTGTGAGCAGAATCCTGAAGTCCGCCATGGACGAGGGAATTATTGAAGTCAGGATTAAGGATGCCATTCTTTCAAACAGCAGTCTTGAAAAGGAGCTGCTGGCCAGATTTCCTATTACTAGGGCGGTCCTTATTCCGGATATTGTCGGAAATCAGCAGATTCTGTTACAGGATGTGTGTGCGGCTCTGGTGGATGATCTGCCGAGATATATCAAGAATAATAGCGTTGTCGGCGTTGCATGGGGACGCACATTGTCTGTGCTGGCTAAGCAGCTTCAAAGGATCAAGAGGAGCGGGGTTTCCGTTATACAGTTTTCGGGAGGATTCTCACGGGCAATGTATGAATCCAGCGCCCTGGAAATTCTGAAGAAGTTTGCGGATTGTGTCGGAGGAGACGGCTATCAGATACCGGCGCCGGCAATGGTAGATCAGCCTTTTATTGCAGAGGCCCTCAAGCAGGATTCCCAAATCCGCCATGTCCTAAATCTGGCGGAAAGCTGTAGGACAGCTATCTTTTCTGTAGGAAACCTGGAGCGGCCCTCGGTCCTGTATGAGATGGGGGTAATAAACGAGAAGGATTATCTGGAATTTAGAAAAAGGGGTGCCGTCGGGGACTGCTGTTCGCATTTCCTGAATGAAAACGGAGGGATCTTTGATCCGGAGCTGGACAGGCGTGTGATAGGGGCTTCCCTGGATATCATCAAAAAGATACCCAATAAATTGCTGGTTGTCTGCGGAAAGGAAAAGGAGGAGGTTATCACCGCGGCCCTAAAGGGCGGACTGGTTGACAGCCTCTATATAGATGCCCCGACGGCCGAGGAAATTATTCGGAAAAACCCCCTGGAATAGAGGGCAGGAATCAGGAAAATCCCCTGGAATAGAGGGCAGGAATTCCGGTGCTCTCTGCCCGGCTTTGCCCCAATTTCATCTTCGCCACGGCAGTTGTGAATTGGCAGCGGGTGAGCATTAGGTAAACATGGATATAAATTTCCTGGCTATGGGAGAGATGGGCCGGGAAGGGGCAACAGCGAGATAGATGGAACGCATGGGCGGCAGGGACTTGGTCTTTAGCCGTATCAGCGTTTCATTTTCTAATTGTTCCCTGATAATGTCCTCCGGAAGGAAAGCGATGCCCAGGCCTCTTTCCACAAGGGTCTGGACTGTTCCCATATTCCTTACGGTATAGTCCGGGGAAAGGAATACATTCTCATGGGCGAAATAGCCGTCCAGCATCTGCCGCACATGGTTGTCACCGGAAACGCATATGAGGGGTAAACGGGAAAGCTCAGCCAATGTGTATTCTTTCTCCCTGTCGATGGGATAATCTGCGGATACCACAGGTATATCCTGGATATGGGCAATCTGGGTTATCTCATATATATTCTCATGGACAAAGGGCGTTACCAGAAAGGCCATTTCAATTGCCCCGTCATATAGATAAGTCCTGAGGTCTTCGATGGTAGCTCCCAGGAATGTTATCTTAATATTGGGAAATTTCTGCTTGAATTCCCGGAGCTTTTCGGGGAGAAAGACCCGGATAACTGTCTCTGTGGCGCCTACCTTCAATTCTCCCGCCTGGGCCATGGACAGACGGTTCAGCATATTTTCCCCGGTATAGAATTCCTGTATTGCCCGCTGAACGTATGAAAACATCAGCTCACCCTCGGCTGTCAGCTTGAACTCACGGGCATTTCGGATAAGGAGCTTATGGCCAAGCTCTTCTTCTAATTTCTTGACACTCTGACTAACGGCAGACTGGCTGACGCACAGATGGTCGGCGGCCTGGGTGAAACTGTGGAATTTTGCCACATACATAAAGGTTCTGTAGTACTCAATATTTGAGATCATTCTCTTTCCCTCATTTATAAATCAATTCCGTTTTTGTCTTCCTCGATGCAACTATTGTCTGAAGGAATTCTCAGCCTGTTGTCTATGCCTTCATTATCGCTTTATTTCTGTAAATAAGGATTCTTGCCGGTTGGATTGGTGTAGTTTCCCCTGAATATATTATAGCACATATATAAGTCAAACTTA
>JAILCB010000150.1 GCA_024680595.1 Lachnospiraceae bacterium
CTGCGTTCGTAGGAGGCTATGATATGGGCCTGGTCTTTCCAGGAGAGTGTTTTGTGCTCCTGCCAATAGAGAAGGTCCAGGAGGAGAATCATGTTGACGTCGGTGATTCCCTTTAGAATCCAGGGCAGAAAACTGTAGTCCTCGAATATATTGAGATATTCCCGATAAATGCCCATTTGATGATAATGAAGATATTTGGCAATGGGACAGGGTCCTTCCGAAAAGAAATCATGAATTAGGCGGTTTAGGGCATTCTGCCTCTCCGTTTCGGACAAATGCCCCAGGGTGTCGTAATAGAAGCGGCACAGGCGGTAGAGGAAGGGTGAGCGCTTTTCTAATCTTTCGCTGTAAAAGTCAGAGGAGATTAGCTTGTGGAAAAGTGCGGCGGAGAAGGGGAAGCAGGGGTAGGTGGGGAGAATGTGGGGCGCAGTCTCCCTGTCGCCCGTGCCTGAAGCGTCATAGGCTTTATACCTGTCGCCCATGCCTGAAGCGTCATAGGCTTTATACCTGTCGCCCGTGCCTGAAGCGTCAGAGGCATTTTGCCTGCTGTCCATGTCTGCTGCGGTCTCTTCCTGCCGGGATCTGTCTTCGTTCAATATGGAAGTGACTTTGGACCGCTTTTCAAAAAGGGGCGGATCCGGCAGTTCTTTTTGTCCGTGAATGCAGGCGTTCTGGGCTTCTATGGCATAGTCCAGGAGCCGGTGATAATAGTGGTCCACCTCTCTGCAATCACCGGCTAGAGCTAATGTATCCATTTGAGAGAGAATCTCCCGGCGGGACTGCTCCAATTGGTCTAGGAAAGAAAAGTCATCATTATTCCCCTCCCTAACCATTCTGGCCAGGGCCTCAGCCTGCCCTTTATCCGTGGCAAGGAGGGCCTTTGGGCCGGGTTCCGCCATGGAAAAGGAATCCTGGTGAATGAGAAAGAGCTCTGCGGCCCGGATACAGGATAGGTCTAGCCAGATTTCGGTGAAAGGCCCATAATTCCGCCAGTAACGGGGATATATGCGGCAGACCTCGGGCTGATAGGCTTCTCCCAGCTTTTGCTGCAATTCACACAGACCGTTTCTTGTATGAAAAGGGCACTTTTTCTCCCGGAGATTCAGAACAGGCTCGTCCTTGAAGACAAAGGCGCTTTTCAGACGAAGTCCCAAAAAGCCCTTTACAGAGCGGTATTTCATAAGGGCTTTATCATCCACCAGGATCTGCCATCCGAAGCAGCAGGTCTCCTCACATTGCCCGCCAAGACATGTGAATTCGTCAAAGAATGAAATTTTCCTAATATTATTATCCATTAAACAAAGTGTACCACAAAATAAATTGAAAATTTATACCAAACTTTTTTCATTGAAATCTCCCGGATTTGCTTTGAAAATGCTATACTGTCCATTATGAAAATGAGATTTCAATTAGTAATTGCATTTCTGGCAGTCATACTGATTCCTCTGACCCTCATGCATGTGGCCTTTTTTGCCTTCCGCAAAAGTGGGGTCGACGGAGGGAATATTACAGAGGAAGCCTATGGGATTCTAGTGCTTTCGCTTTTACTGACGGCTCTCACAGTGGTGTCATGGGTTTATAATACTATGATTTCTCCTCTGAAAGAACTGAATAAGGCTACCCGGATGATTGCCGACGGCAATCTGGATTTTCAGTTTTCTGTGCCCGAAGGGGATGGGGAAATTTCCGTGCTCTGCCGCAGCTTTGAGGAGATGAGGGTGCGGCTAAAGGAGTCCATGGACAGGGAGCTGGAGAGCGAATCGGAGAATAGGACTCTGGTCAGTAATATTACCCATGACCTGAAAACTCCGGTCACATCGATTAAGGGCTATTCCGAGGGCCTGCTGGACGGAGTTGCCGATACACCCGAAAAGCAGATAAAATATATCAGGATTATTTATAATAAGGCCAATGAAATGGATAGGCTCATTAATGAGCTGACATTCTATGCGGGTATTGATAATAACCGCATTCCCTATAATTTTGCCAGGATTAATATTAGTGAATATTTTGATGACTGTGTGGATGAAATTCAGGTGGATCTGGAATCCAAGCATATTAATCTGGAATATGAGAATGAATTGGACAGGGATGTCCGGATGATTGCGGATCCTGAGCAGTTCAAAAAGGTTATCAATAATATTATTGGAAATTCCATTAAGTATATGGATAAAGAGGACGGAAAGGTGTTTATCAACCTTTCGGATAGAGATGATCAGGTGCTGATTGCGATTGGGGATAATGGGAGAGGTATCGACGGAAAAGATGTTCCCTTTATCTTTGACCGTTTTTATCGGGCGGATGCGTCCCGGAATTCATCCAGGGGAGGATCCGGAATTGGTCTTTCCATTGTGAAAAAGATTGTAGAGGACCACGGGGGACGGGTCTGGGCTACAAGTGAATTGGGAAAAGGTGCGACTATTTATATGGAATTCCGAAAATATGAGGAGGCTTAGGGATTATGAGCAATAGAATTCTGATTATTGAGGACGAAGAATCCATTGCTGATCTGGAGAAAGATTATCTGGAGTTGTCCGGATTTGAGGTGGATATTGAGAGTAATGGGGACCGGGGACTCCGGCGGGCTCTGAATGAGGAATTTGACCTGATTATTCTGGATTTGATGCTGCCCGGGGCGGATGGCTTTGAAATCTGCAGGCAGGTGCGGGAGGCAAAGAATACGCCGATTATTATTGTTTCCGCGAAAAAGGACGATATTGATAAGATTCGCGGACTGGGTCTGGGGGCGGATGATTACATGACCAAGCCTTTTTCGCCCAGTGAACTGGTGGCCAGGGTGAAGGCCCATTTGTCCCGGTATGAGAGGCTGATTAAGAGCGGGACTCCGGAGAATGATGTTATTGAAATTCGTGGGCTGAAGATTGATAAGACAGCCAGGCGGGTCTGGGTGAATGGGGAGGAGAAGCCTTTCACTACCAAGGAGTTTGATTTACTCACATTTCTGGCGGCCAATCCCAATCACGTTTTCTCGAAGGAGGAGCTGTTCCGGAATATTTGGGATTTGAACAGTGTCGGGGATATTGCGACGGTTACGGTCCATATAAAGAAGATTCGGGAGAAGATTGAGACGGATTCCTCGAATCCCCAGTATATTGAGACTATCTGGGGGGTGGGGTACCGGTTCAGGATATAGGAAGAATCTTTGAAGTCCTTTGGCTTTTGGCGGAGCCGCATCGGAGAGAGGGTCTCAAAGACACTGCAAATGTGAGATGGAGGAAAAAGCACCGGCTGTCAAGGTATGTTCGCATGGCAGGCCAGGCGGAAAGAGGGCTGATGGCAGAATTTCAAGGCTGGTTCGTGGTGTAAGTTCGGATAGAAGAAGGTCGATGACAGGATTTCAAGGCTGATTCGCGGCGTAAGGCCGGTCAGAAGAAGGCTGATGGCAGCATTTTTTGACATGTGGCTGAGCTGGAGGAGCTCTTGGCCCATGGGCTTTGAGATAAACGGGGTCGTGAGACCTGATTGGAGGAGCTGCTCAAAAGGGAGATGAGGGCAGCAGGCAGACTAATTACATGGTAGCGCAGTGAAAGGAGAGGATTCTATGCAGCAATTGGAGAGTGTAATTAATGCAGTTGACGATTTTGTTTGGGGGCCGGTTATGCTGGTTCTGCTGGTGGGCACGGGAGTGTTCCTGACATTTCGTCTGAAATTTATTACCTGGCGCAACCTGGGATATGCGCTGAAGAGCGTTCTCAGTAAGGAGGCCCGTACCACGAGTAAGGGTAAAGGAGATGTGTCTCCTTTCGCAGCTCTGATGACGGCCCTGGCCGCCACTATTGGAACGGGAAATATCGTGGGTGTGGCTACAGCTATGGCGGCCGGAGGTCCCGGAGCCCTGGTGTGGATGTGGATTTCGGCTTTATTCGGCCTGACCACTAAATATGCGGAATGTATGCTGGCAACTAAATACCGGGAGACCAATGCCAAAGGGGAGATGGCAGGCGGTCCCATGTATACCATGAAGCATGCTTTCAAGAATAAAAATGCAGGAGCATTTCTGGGATTCTTATTTGCCCTGTTTGCAGTTCTGGCTTCCTTTGGAATTGGCAATATGACTCAGGCCAATTCTATTTCCAGCACGGTTCAGGAGGCTTTCTCCGTACCTACGGCGGTTTCGGGCGCAGTTGTCACCCTCTTGACCCTGGTTATTGTAGTTGGCGGAATTAAGAGTATTTCCAAGGTTTCTACCGTTGTCGTTCCGGTCATGGCCGTTTTCTATGTTATTGCCGGACTTGTAGCAATTATTTTTAATATCCAGAATGTACCCCACGGTCTCTATCTCATCTTTATCATGGCCTTTAACCCTCAGGCTGTGGGAGGCGGAATTCTGGGTGCAATTACAGTGACCGTCATGAATTCCATGCGTTATGGCGTGGCCAGGGGATGCTTCTCTAATGAGGCCGGTCTTGGTTCTGCAGCCATTACTGCCGCGGCTTCTGTTACCGATGACCCGGCCCGTCAGGGTTATATTAGTATGACAGGAACTTTCTTTGATACCATCGTGGTCTGTACTATTACGGGTCTCACCATTGCGTCTTCAGGAATGCTGGGAACTACAGATGCCGGCGGTAATGTCCTGAACGGCGCGGCCCTGACCATGGCGGCATTCACAGAGCTTATTGGGCCTATCGGTAAATATCTGGTTTCTATCGGAATTGTGCTATTTGCTTTCTCGACCATTCTGGGCTGGGAGTATTACGGGGAGAAGTCCTTTGAGTACCTGATGAAGGGACACAAATACAATCTGATCTATCGCTTGGTCTTCACGGCGATTATTTTTGTAGGCGCCACCACCCAGCTGACCCTGGTATGGAGCTTCTCGGATATTATGAACGCTTTGATGGCTATTCCCAATCTGATTTCTCTGATTCTTCTGTCTGGTGTTATTGTTAAGGAAACGAAGAGGTATCAGGAGACGATACGGGCGGAAAAAGGCAAGTGACCTGAGGACGGACAGGGTGTGTTTGTACCTGTCCTGACAGGAAGCTCCCTGCGGATGATCTGATAAAAAAAGGAAAAGTGCCTAGGACAGCGATGAATGGTTGTCTTAGGCACTTTGTTTTGTATAGGCTAGGAGTCAGGGCTTCCTGGGGCATTTGCGATCCGATGAGATATATGGCGCAGCCTATCATCGAGGGCCGACAGGCCTGAGATGTGGCCGAAGCTGAGTCGAGTAGGAGCTCTTTCCCTAGTCAGAGCGGGTCAGAGGTTGCTGGGCTTTCCTGCATGCCGCCTGGCTTTGCTGGCCACCGCCTGGCCTTACAGGCAGGTTTATCCTGCCGGGTTTTTTTAAAGGCGTCTTCTGAACCGGTATCTTCAGGAGCAGAGCCGTCCCGGGCTGCATCACTCTGGTGAGGAATTGTCCTGGGCTGCATTACTCTGGCGAGGAATTGTCCCGGGCTGCATCACTCTGGCGAGGAATTGTCCCGGGCTGCGTCACTGTTGCGCGTGGAGCCGTCCCGGGCTGCGTCACTCTGGTGAGGAATTGTCCCGGGCTG
>JAILCB010000169.1 GCA_024680595.1 Lachnospiraceae bacterium
CAGAATACTACCTCGATGTCGTTTCCGTGCTGGGAAAGAGCATTTCCTACCAGCTCCTGGCCCTTAACCTGATCCCACATACCAACCTGGTCATCTAAGCAGTTAACCTCGAGGCCGGCATCGGTCAGAGCCTTAACGGAGAACTCGGTACGATACTTAGCATCAACGTTCTCAGGGTCACCCTCGATCATGATGTAGTCGATCTTGCCATTGCCGTTCATATCGATCTTGTCAAGTCCGATATCAGCAATGATCTCGCCCTGGTATGTTCCGGACTGACGAGCGTCACATCCAACATAGCAGACATCCCAATTGTTGTCTTTCCATCTCTTCTCCTCATCGGCATCGGGCTCACGGTTGATGTAAACCAGAGGGATGTTTGCGCCAACAACCTTGTCAGTAACTGTTGCTGCAGAAGAAGAGTTAACCAGGTTGATGATGAGAACATCAACACCGTCAGCGATGAAGTTGTCAATCTGTCCAGACTGGGTAGCCTGATCATTAGCACCATCCACGATGGAGATATTAGCCTTGTCGAATCCGCATGATACCAGGTAGTTCTCAAGCTCTGTACGGAACAGGGTCATGAAGTTATCGGAGAACTGATAGATGCAGACACCGACCTTCTTGCTAGCCAGTTCCGGGTTTGCTGTTACAGCGTCAACAGCGGCTGAAGCAGCTGTGTCCACAGCAGAAGCGGCTGCATCGGCAGCAGAAGCAGCTGTGTCGGCAGCAGAAGCGGCTGTGTCGGCGGCAGAAGCGGCTGTATCAACAGCGGCACTAGCCTTTGCAGCAGCATCAGTAGCCTTTTCGGCAGCAGTGTTAGCTCCACCGCCGCCGCAACCTGCCAGCAGAGATACAGACAAGGCTGCAGTCAGAAAGATACTAAGTACTTTTTTCATCATATTCCTTTCCTCCCTTGGAAAAAAAATTATTAGAATCCGCATGAACTGTGTAATATCTACATAAAAGAAAGGCAGATATCAAAAATAATGATAACTCAGTCCGCGAATTAACTACGCGTTCAATTATAGTTTACAAATCAGTAAAAGTAAATACATAATTATGCTGAAATTCTGTGAAATTTTAACAGAGCGGTCATAATGAAATAGTCATACTGCACGAATCACCTATCCAAAAGAAAAGCCTTAATCCTCTTCCTTTCTCACTCTAGAAGGAATCAGGCTGTCATCGACCTTTAAGTCTATCCGGCCATCTTTACCGGTGCCTGACAAATCCTTATTCTTATCAAAGACGCCCTTATCCTCTGTCCTCTTCTCCTCTCCGGTATCCCCCTGCCTTCTATCCGCCTGATGATCATCCTCTGTCTCCTCATCGGTAAAGGGCAGCTTTTCTAGAGATACAAGAGTCTCCTTCTCATCCCAAGGCTTCTCTGCTTTCTCTTCCGCACTATCCGGCTTCTCGATTTCCCCGTCCTTATCCTCCGGACTCTTTTCCGGAGGCTCCGGCAGACCCTTCTCCTCCCGGAAAATCTTCATAAATTCCTTTCCGGTAATGGTTTCCTTTTGAATCAGGAATTTTGCCAGCCGGTCCAAAAGGGGCCTATTCTCCTCTAACAGGCTCTTGGCCTTCTCATAGGCCTCTTTCAGGAGATTCATGATCTCTGTATCAATATCGGCCGCCGTCTCGTCTGAACAGTTCAGAATAGTCCTGCCGCTTAGGTAGCGGTCTTCCACCGATTCCAGACTCATGAGGCCAAAGCGCTTACTCATGCCGTACTGGGTCACCATAGATCTGGCGATTTTAGTAGCCTTCTCAATATCATTAGCGGCTCCCGTAGTCACGGTATCGAATACAAGCTCTTCCGCCGCCCTGCCGGCCACCGTGGTCACCAGCATGGCCCTGAGCTCCGCCTCACTATTTAGATATTTCTCTTCCTCAGGCACATTCATGACATAGCCCAGGGCCCCCATGGTTCTGGGGACAATGGTAATCTTCTGAACGGGCTCCGTATTCTTCTGCAGGGCCGTGGCCAGGGCATGTCCAATCTCATGATAGGACACAATTTTTCTCTCTTCCTTACTTAAAACCCTATCCTTCTTTTCCTTACCTACCAGGACAACCTCCACGGCATCCAAAAGATCCTTTTGGCCCACAAACTCCCTTCTGTCCTTCACGGCATTGATGGCGGCCTCATTCACCATATTGGCCAGGTCAGAACCCACAGCGCCGCTGGTAGCCAGGGCAACCTCCTCGAAATTCACGGTTTCATCAATCTTCACATCCTTGGCGTGAACCTTTAGGGTCTCAATTCTGCCTTTCAGATCCGGCTTGTCCACAATAATCCGCCTGTCAAAGCGGCCCGGACGCAAAAGAGCCTTATCCAGGGTCTCTGGCCGGTTGGTGGCACCCAGAATGAGGATTCCCTTAGAGGGATCAAAGCCATCCATCTCTGACAGGAGCTGGTTTAAGGTCTGCTCCCTTTCATCATTCCCACCATATCTGGAATCCCTGCTCTTTCCAATGGCATCGATTTCATCTATGAAGATAATGCAGGGGGCGTTCTTCTCCGCTTCCCGGAACAAATCCCGGACACGGGAGGCGCCTACACCCACAAACATCTCGACAAAATCCGAACCGGCCAGGGAAAAGAAGGGCACATGGGCCTCTCCTGCCACTGCCCGGGCCAGAAGAGTCTTGCCTGTTCCGGGAGGCCCCACCAGAAGGGCCCCCTTAGGTAATCTGGCCCCAATCTTCACATATTTCCCGGGATTATGAAGGAAATCCACCACCTCCTGCAGGGACTCCTTTGCCTCATCCTGTCCGGCCACATCCCGGAAGGTGACCCCTGTATCCTTTTGCACATAGACCTTGGCATTGTTTCTGCCCACACCCATAAGGCCGCCGCCGCCCATACGCCGCATGAGAAGCCATGTCAGACCTACCACCAGAAGAATGGGGAATAAGTATCCCAGAATCCCCGACAGCAGGGCCCCGGACTTGTCAGGCACATTACTCTGGAAGTCCACCCCGGCATCCGTCAATTTCTCAGTCAGATTGGGATCCTCCACAATTCCTGTATAATAAGTCTTAGGCCCCGTAACACTGCTTCCCGCTTCCTTGGGATAGATGGTGATGCGATCCTCTTCAATCTCCACACTCTCCACCTTGTCCTCTTCCACAAGGGTCAGAAAGTGGTTATAAGTGATTTCCTGGGTATTATTCTTGGAAATCATATTGCTCATACTGCTCATGCAGAATAGGGTCACGGCAGTCGCTATAAGCATGGCGGCCAGGGTCTGCCTGTTCCTCTGCTTATTCGGCCCATCTCCTCCATTATTATTCTGGTTATTGTTATTATTCATATTAAGAAAAAATCCCTCCTAAAAAAACAAAAACCATGCCCTGTCCGGACTCTTAGGCCCGACAGATGACAAATCCTTCCAAAACAACTAATTCCAGACCGAATCATTATAATAAGCCTTTCCTCAAAAGTAAAATGATTGACAAGAATTAAAAATGTATTGTATCGTATAACAGTTTAGAAGTCACGCTTTATTATTTCAGAAAGGATTTAGTTCCAGATGCCCAATGATTCTGCAATTAAGGACATGGCGGATTTATTCAAGATTTTCGGAGATTATACGCGCCTCCGAATCCTGTTTGCGCTTTTTCAGAAGGAAATCTGTGTGCGCGATTTGGCGGAGGCGCTTAATATGACCCAGTCTGCCGTCTCTCATCAGCTCAAGATTCTAAAGCAGTCCAAGCTAGTTGACAGCAGACGGGAAGGAAAAACTGTATTCTATTATCTAATCGACGACCATGTGAGAACTATTATAGCCCAGGGCAGGGAGCATATTGAAGAATAGCCCCCTGCCCCATATTAATTAGTTCAAACGCCTATATTGAACCCTTTTTCCGGCCGGTATCAATATCCTTCCGGATTATTCTTCTGCCAGTTCCAGGAATCTCGGCACATATCCTCAATCCCCTTCTCCGCTACCCAATGGAGCTCTTTCTCTGCCAAGGCAGGACTGCAGTAGCAGGAGGCAATGTCTCCCTGACGCCTGGGCTTAATGCTGTAGGGGATTTTAATCCCATTCACCTTTTCAAAGGTCTTCACCAAATCCAAAACAGAATATCCGTGGCCGGTTCCCAGATTACAGATAAAGGCCCCGGGCTTTTCTCTCAGCTTGTCAATGGCCTTGACATGGGCCTTGGCCAGGTCCACTACGTGCAGGTAGTCCCTGACACCCGTCCCGTCAGGAGTATCATAATCGTCCCCAAATACTCCCAGTTCCGGCAGCTTTCCTACCGCCACCTGGGTTATGAAAGGCATGAGATTATTGGGTCTGCCGCTGGGATTTTCACCAATCCGGCCCGAGGGATGGGCCCCGATGGGATTAAAATAGCGGAGAATTACCACATTCCACTCGGGATCCGCTTTCTGCATATCCAGGAGAATCTGCTCCTGCATCCACTTAGTCCAGCCATAGGGATTGGTGCAGGTGCCCTTGGGACAGGACTCCGTAATAGGAATCTCGGCGGGATCGCCGTAAACCGTTGCAGAGGAGGAGAATACGAAATTCTTGGCCCCGTGCTTACGCATGACATCCAGCAGGGTCAAGGTGCCTCCTATATTATTATTATAATATTCCCAAGGCTTCTCTACCGATTCTCCCACTGCCTTTAAGGAAGCGAAATTGATAACCTCATGGATATCATTCTCCCCAAATATCTTCTCCAAATCCTCCCTGGACTGGATATCCGCCTTATACCACTTGACGCTCTTTCCTGTAAGCTCCTCTACCCTAGACAGAGCCTCCGGCGACGCATTGGAGAAATTATCCATTACAATTGCGTCATAGCCGTCATTCAGAAGCTCCACCAAGGTATGGGAACCGATAAATCCTGCACCACCTGTTAATAAAATTGCCATTTTTCTGTCCTTTCTATGCCAAGGCAGGGAAAATTCCTTGCTTTTCCCTCCTTAGATACAAGAGCTTTTTTACTAATCCCGGATTCACCCCCACCCCTGCGGGCGGAAAAGATGGTGAATTTCCTTTATAGTTAAAAGCCCAAGTTCCCTACTCATCCGCAAGCCGCCGGTCAGCTTTAGCCGACAAATATCATCTCGGCGGCTCTCAGATAAACAATCTGCCTGATAATTGCAATTGCCGTCATCTATTCCCTAGTCCCAAAGCCTGTCCGGGTAAACTCCCTCATCCTTCAGCCTGCGGATGGAATCCATGACAAAGGGCTTATCCTCCCTATAGGTCACACCGAACCACCTGTCTGTGCTGGGCAGCACATCTACCCGGGCCTTTCCCATGTGAATCAGCCTATCCACCACCCCTGGCAGATAGCATTCCGCCTTCAGAGGATTCTCTATCTCAGAAAGCCCTGCAAAGAATTCCTTTAGGGATGTCTCCAGCTCTCCCAGAATCGTGGGCTCAAATCCCCAGAAATTCATGGAAACGGTCTCATCTCCGGTTAGGGGGGTCCAGCTTTCCCCGCCATCCTCCGAATACCGGGCGGCATTTCCCTCTCTCTCGATACAGGTGCGCTCTTCCACACCGACCAGCTCCCCATCCGGGCCAAGTGAACAGATTCCCCGGGCCACAGAACCATTGTCTGTAAGGGTATTTCGGAGCTGAAAACCGGCCATGGCATAGCGATAAGGGCCATTCTGTCCTTTCTCCGCCGTAAGAAAGCCCCCTATCTGCCGGAATGCCTCCTGTCCATAGAAGTCATCGGCATTGATGACGGCAAAAGGGCCGTCCAGGCACTCCTTTGCAGAAAGCACGGCGTGGGCCGTTCCCCAGGGCTTAACCCTGCCCTCCGGAATGACAGTTCCTTCCGGAACCGCCTCCAGAGATTGAAAGGCATACTCTACCGGAAACTTTTTCTGAATCCGGTCTCCTACCGCCTCCTGAAAATCTGAAAGGTTTTCCTTTTTAATAATAAATACAACCTTGCCAAATCCTGCCCGGCAGGCGTCAAATACCGAAAAATCCACGATCTTGTGGCCCGCCTCATCTACGGGGTCAATTTGCTTTAGGCCCCCGTAACGGGAGCCCATTCCCGCTGCCATAACCACCAATGTGGGCTTCACCTTTTCCATATCCACCTCATTCTCTATTTCTACATTCTAAGTCTTTCCCCATATGACAAAGCAAGGCCTCATCTCAGGCCCTTCGATGATGGGCTGTCGCCAAGACCTTCCCGGCATGTAGGCACGCCGATGAGGCTTTGGCTCCTAGCCTACACAAAGCCCCACCTCGCCCGGAACACGTCCCCGAAAGGCGGAAGTCCGGTCAAATAGGTATTCCTGATTTCCCATGAAATTCGGAATCTATAGTCAGCAGCCGTGATTATTGACCAGATAGTAATTCTCTTCCCCGATGAAGATCTCTTCCTCCGGCACTTTGGCCAGATCATATTCATATAATACCCGTTCGGACCCGGACAGGGGAACAAAACCCAGCTTGGCAAAGAGGCCCTCTACCATACCGTTCTTCCGAGTTCTGACATATTCTCCGATAAGTCTCTTACAGCCCATGTCCCGGGCCTCACCCGCAATCTCCCGGAAAGCAAATTGCTCTACAGACCGCTTCAGGACTCGGCAGGACATACACCAATTCTCTATAAAGCAATCCGTCTTCTCAAATCCGGCCAGATCCCCTCTCTTCAATATAATACAGGATATAACCCCGTATCTGGTGAATTTGTCCGTCAGGGATACCGCAATCAGACGGAAATCGGAATCTGCCGCCATATTCCGAATCTCGCCCTCTGTGAAACGCATGGTCCTCACGTTGAATTGATTGGACTTATTGGTGAGCTGGGTAAAGCGGCCAATCTCCGCCTCAGCTACAGGAGCGGCCTTTCCTGTCATTTGCAGGGCCTTTAGGTAGTCCCGGTAGTCAGCAAAGGAAACAGCCAGCTCTTCCCTGGCGGCATTCTCCGCATAGGAGGATGCCCGGCTCCTGTCCTCCTCGGTGATCTCTGACCACTCAAAGGGCGAGGCCTGATCCAGGGCCCTTATATAATTCTCAGGCTCCTCCGGTACATCTATGACCTGGACCTGGGGGCAGAAGGTCTCAATAATCTCCCGCTCCACAGGATTGTCGTCAAAAAATACCAAACTGTCAATACCAATATTCAGGCGCTTGGCAATATAGGCCATATTTGAGGCCTTATCAGACCAATTGGCCACGAAGCAGGCTATATCGGAAAGCTTTAATATCATATCCGGATTCTGGCTAAAGGGCTCCTTGGCGATCTCCTCGTCATTCTTGGAATTAACGGCTAGGATAACCCCTCTGTTCTTTAGGGAGAGGACATAGCGCTGGAAAGCCCTATAGGCCTCTCCAATGGGATTATGGGGATCCAGCTCAATTCCCAGAGCCCCCTCGTCTGCCACAACCCCGCCCCAGAGAGTATTATCCAAATCCAGGACCAGGCACTTTCTGACAGTTCCCAGAAGAGGCCTTATCATCTGTGTCACTTCATGGGCCACAGGTCCCAGATAATCCATGGAAAAACCCTGTTTTGACAGATAATAGGCAGTGTCATCAAACCAGTTTTGCTTTCCATAATAGGAGGACAGGTACTCCATATCCACTATCCTCACATTGGAAGGACGATTCCTGGTCATTTCCAGATTTAATTCCTTGAAAAGGGAAAGGCGGGAATCACCATAGGCGGCCTCCAGAGAGCCGTAAGGACGCTCTAGGGGAAGGGCTATATTAGAGCACAGAATCATGACCCCGGGGATCTGGCTGATATGGACCCTAATATTTCTGAGAAAAGCCTTAGCCTTCTCCAAATCCGCCCTGGTCTCCATAGGAAAGTCCGTATATCTCAAGAGCAGAACCACGATTTCCGGGCGGAAAGAGAATAGGGGCGAATTATTGTCCAGGGCATCCATGCTGATTCCGCCATATTCCCCTTCATAGAGCTCCCCATTAATATGGGCCCTGTCCAGAAAAAGCCTCAGCACCCTTACAAAATGCTGAATTGAATGGCTGCCCAAAACCGCAATTCTGGCATGCTTACCGCTGTCCTTTGCCACGGAATAGGTATCCGGTTTCTTTTCCAATTGATGCGCCATCTTTAATAGCTTTGAGATTGGTTCATTCTGCAGATTGTCCACAAAAATCCCTCCTTGCGCCTTATGGGGCAAACCGCCCCATAACCCGGCTTCCTTTATCTCCTGCTTTCATACCGCTATTCCGGTATCGCCTCTCCTTCGACAGGCCCCGGCCCGGACCCTTCCTCTATGTCAGCCCTTTCCATGATCTTCAAAGCCTTTTCCCGGATGCGCAGCTCCCGGAAAAATCTCTGTAATATGGCCGCACATTCCTCCTGCAGGACCCCCCGCTCCATCTCCACCTGATGATTAAAGCGTTCTTCCTCCAAAAGATTCAAAACGGAGCCAGCGCACCCCGATTTGGGAGACATAGCTCCTATTACACAACGGTCCATTCTGGACTGGACAATGGCCCCGGCACACATGGGACAGGGCTCCAGGGTTATATATATGGTACATCCCTCCAGCCTCCAGTCCCCTATAACCTTTACTGCCTTTCTAACGGCAGTAATCTCTGCATGGGACAGGGTGCTCTTGTCTGTATTCCTGCGATTATAGCCTCTTCCTATAATCCTGTCCCCACAGACTATGACACAGCCTATAGGCACTTCACCTAAGGCATAGGCCTTTTCTGCCTGTTTCAGGGCGGCCCTCATATATTTTTCATCCAATTTTTCCTGCGTCAATATCACTCCCCTTTATCCCAGGAGGCCATGTCCGGTTCAAACGGAAAGTAAAACGGTCATTCGAAATCCCCGTTTCAGCAGAGTCTTCCACCCATCCTGAAACAGGTAAGCCGCTCCCCCGCTTAATGCTAACGCATTTGAAGCGGGGGATTGCTTACACTGGTTTCAAACTCAATACTTCAATAAATCCTCATAAACTCTTATCGCGTAATTATCCGTCATTCCCGCAACATAGTCGATAACCGCCTGGGTATAGAGCTCCTCATCCCTTAGATCCCCATAAATCTTCTCATTATCGCATTCCGGCCTATAGAAGCCGTCCACGCTCAGCTTTGCCGTGGTAATGGCCACATAACGGGAAAGCCATTCCCCAAAAGGCTTCATCAAATTGGGATAGAACTTATTCAGGGCGGCAATTTCCTCAAAGGTCCGCTCTCCGTCATAGACATCATAGAGCACCTTGAAAATCTCCTTCAGCACCAATTCCGAATAGCGGACAAAGGGCTGCAGCTTGGGATTAGAATATATATACTTGTAATTAAACTCCTTTATGCGGTTTAACTGCCGCAGGTACTTGGGGCTCAGGACAATGCCCGACTCCGGATCGGAGTTCTTGCAAATATCAATAATCAGATTGTGGGTAATAACCGTAGTATTAATGGCCTTCTCATCATTGGTCTGGGCCAGCTCCTCCAGGGACTCGATCTGGGTCCTGTCCAGCAGTCCCAGTGTAATGGCATCCTCAATATCCCTGCCCAGATAGGCAATCTTGTCGGCAATCTTTACCACCGCCCCCTCCCAGGTAAAGGGCGCATATTGGCCGGCATATTCAAAATCCCGCTCCAGGTCAATGGCCTCCTCCCTGGGCCTGATGGCATTCTCGTCCACCTCGCCGCAATGGGAAATAATGCCGTCCCGCACTGCATAGGTCAAATCCAGATTCCTATAATGCCGGTAATTATCCTCCAAGAGCTCCACATGGTCCACAAGCCTCAAGCCATTCTTCTCATGCCAAAAGGGCTTGCCCAGGAAGTCCTTGGAAATGGAGTCAATACACCTCTCCCCCTGATGGCCGAAAGGGGCATGGCCCAGATCATGGGCCATGGCAATAGCCTTTATCAAATCCGTATTGAGTCCCAAAAAACTCCCTATGGTTCCCGCCACGCTTTCCACATGGGCCACATGCTCTATTCTGGTACAGATATGATCATTTCCCGCCGCATTATAGAAAACCTGGGTCTTATGCTTTAGTCTGCGATAGGCAAGACTATGCAAGATCCGGGTATAGTCCCTTGCAAACTCACTCCTTATATCATCAGAGCGCTGATATAGGCTGCTCTGACGGCGCACCATCTCAGGATAAAGCGGATTGCGCCGCGTCGCCGCTACTTTTCTAAATCTGCCTTCTTCCATTCTCAGCCTCTCTGGGGTTCTATGTCACCAAACTTAGTATATTTCGGAAGCCATCCCAGGGAAATCGTTCCAATGGCTCCATTTCTCTGCTTTGCAATAATAATATCCGCTATGTCCTTGCGCTCCGTTTCAGGGTGATAGTAGTCATCCCTATAAATAAACAGAACCACATCCGCATCCTGCTCGATGGCTCCGGACTCTCTCAAATCCGAAAGCATGGGTCTGTGATCGGATCTCTGCTCCACCGCTCTGGAAAGCTGGGAAAGAGCCACCACCGGCACATCCAGCTCCCTGGCCAGGGCCTTTAGGGCACGGGAGATATCGGATATCTCCTGCTGCCTGCTGGCATCCCTTACCTTACTGCTCCCCGTCATTAGCTGCAGATAGTCTATAATAATCATATCCAGGCCATGCTCCAGCTTTTGGCGTCTGGCCTTGCTCCGGAGCTCTCCCACCGTAATACCCGGAGTATCGTCAATGGCAAGAGAGGACCTGCCTATGATTCCGGCTCCTTCCATAACCTTGTCCCACTCCGAATCCTCCAGGTCTCCAATTCGGATTTTGCTGGCATCCACATAGGATTCCATGGCTATAAGCCTGTTCACCAGCTGCTCCTTTGACATTTCCAGGGAGAAAATCATAACCTTTTTCCCATTCCGGAAGGCCGCATACTCTGCGATATTCAATGCAAAAGCCGTCTTTCCCATGGAGGGCCTGGCGGCGATTAAGATAAAATCCGAATTCTGAAATCCTGCCGTATCTATGTCAAGAGCCTTGAAGCCGGTCTCCAGACCTGTCACTACGCCGCCATTCTTTGCGGCCTCCTGAATCCGCTTTAGGACATTTAGGACAATTCTGTCAATGGGAACCACCGAATCACTGCCCCGCCGCTGCAGAATATCGAATATTTTCTTCTCCGTTTCATTTAATATCTCATCCGTACTGTCTTTACCCTGATAGCAGGCGTCCGCAATCTCCTCATTCACCCGGATAAGTCTGCGCTTTACCGCATTATCATGAACAATGTGGGCGTAGGACCGGATATTGACGCTGGTGGGCACGCTATTGATGAGCTCTGCAATGAAATTGATATTTCGAATCTCCGGAGGGGCCTGCATTTCCTGCAGCTTGTCCAGGATTGTAACGGAATCCATGTCCTTTCCCTCATTGAAAAGGGCAGTAATGGCCTCGAAGAATATGCCATACTGTCTGGCATAGAAGTCGTCCGCAGTCAGGAGCTCGGAGGCTACCGCCACAGCATCAGAATCGATCATCATGGAACCGATGACCGACCGCTCTGCCTCTATAGAGTGTGGAAGCACCCGTTTTACAACGCTATTCTCCTCCATCTATCCTCTTTCCCGAATTCCGTCCATTCCCGACCTATCTATATCTCATGAAGCGGGTAAGGGAAGGTCATCCCCATTCGCTTAGACCTCGGTGATGGGCTCCGGCGTACAGCTAGGTCCACAGGTCTCCGGCTCCCTGCCTAATGAAGCCCCCTACCCGATTCGGGCCTCGCCAAGGACTCGCGCTCGTGCAAGCACGCCGACGAGACTTTGGCTCCTAGCCTACACACAGAAAGCCCCTGTCAAGGGTCCTATCCTACTCCGCCTCTACTGTCACCTTGAGCTCTGCGCTTACCTCCGGATGAAGCCTCACCGTAACCTGATAATTTCCCAGGGCCTTAATGGGCTCCGGCAGTACCACCTTCTTCTTGTCAATCTGCAATCCGTGCTGGTCCTTGGCCGCCTCGGCTATTTCCTTGGCGGAAACCGATCCAAAGGTCCTGCCGCCCTCTCCTGCCTTTAGTCTGACCGTCACAGAAACTTCCTTCACCTTTTCCGCATAGGCCTTGGCCTCCGCGAGCTCCTCCGCCGCAATATGGGCCTGATTTGCCAGCTTCTGCTTTATCTCATTCAAGTTTTTGGGAGTCGCCTCTACCGCTAAGCCCTTGGGAAGCAGAAAATTTCTGGCATAACCGTCGCTGACATTGATAATCTCATCCTTCTTTCCCTGAGCCTTTACATCCTTTAATAAAATTACCTTCATTTCAATTCTCCCTCCGCTTCCATTTCATCCAGGGTAGTTTTCAAAATCTCCCTTGCTTCCTCCAGAGACTTGCCCGAAAGCTGGGCCCCCGCAATATTTAAGTGACCGCCTCCGCCAATACGCTCCATCACAACCTGAACATTGACCTCATCAATGGAACGGGCGCTGACATATATGACATCCTGATAATCCGTGAGAATAAAGCTGGCCTTCACGAGATTAATATTCAGGAGCTCATTGGCCGCCTGGGCCCCCACTACAGTGGGGCTTTCCACATTATTGGGACAGACGGAAATGGCATACTTACCCTTGTAGAGCTCCGCATTCCGCACCGCCTCTGCCCGGGCCTTATAATCCGCTATGTCATTCCGGAAAAGCTTGCGGACCCGGGTCACATCGGCACCTGAGCGCCGCAGGAAAGCCGCCGCCTCAAAGGTACGTACCCCCGCCTTGGTCATGAAATTATTGGTATCTATCATGATTCCGGCATAGAGGCTGTCCGCTTCAATACCCTTGATTCGGATATTATCCGTAATATATTGCAGAATCTCCGATATCATTTCACAGGCGCTGGAAGCATAGGACTCAATATAGGACAGGGTCACATTGGGTATCCTGTCCGTGCCCATTCTGTGGTGATCCAAGACCACAATGGTCTTGGCAATCTCCAATAGATCCGGGCACTCCGTCATATTGGGCCTATTGGTATCCACCACCACCACTGCCGTATTCTCGTCGCAGAGCTGGACCGCCTCGCTGCTAGTCACAAAAAAGTCAGCGGCATAATCCTTACTATTCCGAAAAGCCTCCACAAAGGGACGGATTGCGGCCGGAGCCTCATTCATGACTATATGGCATTTCTTGTGAAGGGCATCTGAGGCCCGGTAGACACCTACCGATGCACCCAGAGAATCGATATCCGTCACCTTGTGGCCCATGACCAGGATCTGGTCCTTGGACTCGATAATCTCCCTAAGGGCATTGGCCTTGACCCTGGCCTTAACCCGGGTGCTCTTCTCCACCTGCTGGCTCTTGCCCCCGAAATAGATAATCTTGTCAGGGGTTTTGACAACAGCCTGATCCCCGCCCCGTCCCAGGGCCAGATCAATGGCATTTCTAGCGTATTCGCTGTCCTGCAGGAAGGAGTCCGTTCCCATGCCAAAGCCGATAGACAGAGTTACCGACATCTGATTTCCTATATTGACATTCTTGACGTCCTCCAGGATATCAAACCTGCCGTCCCTCATCCGGTCAAAGGAAATCCGCTTCATAACAATGAAATACTTGTCCTTTTCCAGCTTCTTTACCACCGCATCCATATCGTGAAAATATTTATTTATCTTCCTGTCGATAAGGGCGGCCAAAAGGGAACGGCGCACGTCCTCCACGCTCTCCAGAGTCTCATCATAATTATCCAGATACATGAGACCGGACACCAGGGACTGCTCCCGGTTTAGACGCATGTACATATTGACATCCGTCACATCGAAAAGGAATAGGGCAATGACCTCCCCTTTGAAAGCCTCCAGTTCCCCTTCCTTTCCTTCATCCAGACTAATCCGCCTCATATCCACCCGATAGTCCCTATTATTATAGGAAATATCCACAGAGACCGTCTTTTCGTCAGGCGGCAGGGAGTCCGCCCCAATCTCCGGGAAATAGGTGGTAATGGATTTCGAATAGATTCTTCCCTTGTGAATTACCGAAGAAAACCCGGTATTACTCCAGATAAAACGTCCGTTTTCATCTAAAAGAGCATAGGGAATAGCAAGACCCTTTAGAAGGCCCTTTTGAACCTGGCCGAACTGTGTGGCGTAGCTAACTAGATCCCTCCGGATTCCCTTCCTGCTATAAAAGAAAATCCATAATGATGCCGCCAGGTACAGTAACCACACAATACCCATAACCAGACAGGCCATAGGGGAAATGAAATAAATTGCCACGACCGGCACAAGCAGTAAAACAGAGAGGATCAGCGGCCAATTTCCATAGGTACGTAGGTCGCCCTTTGCTTTATTATGCTTCATATGATGTAACTTCCTTAAAAAATATCAATCATCCTTCACTACCGGATAGGCCTGAAGCTCGGCATTCAGGGATGCCAGGAGGAGGGACACCTCAGAAATCGGAGTTTTCGTGTCCATCAGCCGCCCATTCGGTCCGTACATAGGATGTAACATAATCTCAACCAGTGCATTATCCGGCAGTTCATCGCCCATTTGCAAAAGATCCTGATAAGAACCGAAATAATCCGTAGTGATTAGTCCACTTTTCTTTAAATTGCCATTAAAATTCTTTTTGTAAACCCGTTTTAAAAAACCCATCTGCTGAAATAAGTTCCTAGTCAAACGGATGGAATGAAAATTATATTTCATTAGTAAGGGCATGAGCTCCCGCATTATAGACCGATCTGTATGTACGTGGTGATGGGAATCCAGATGCCTCTCCGGCAGTCCAAAGGATAAATACCTCCGGATTTGCGCCTCAATTTCAATGGCAACCGCCTCCCTCTCCCGCCTGGAGATAGAGAGTCTGGTCAATGTATGCTGCTGAAAATAAGCATTGAACCTGCCGCCCTTTCTGCAAAAGCGTCTGCAGGACCGAATAGGCGTAGTTAAAGGCCGCCCGCTGGTCAGATTGAGATGGAGTCCCACCATCTCTGCAAATCCGTATCTGTGGGCCAGCTCTGCAGCCTCCCTAGCCCGGGGCATATTTACCATCAATGTAGTCCCGGTCAGAATGCGGCGCTCAAAGCACTCAGTAATGGCGCGGTTTACATTCTCATTAATTCCAAAGTCGTCTCCATTAACTATAGCTCGAATCATAATATTGTTATTTTAATCTTTCTGGGCTATTATATCAAGTAATTCTTATGACAAATCCTCTCTTTCTATTTTTTACAAAATTCAGTATAATTTTCGAGGATATTATTTTTACCGGCCATTTAAGGCGGTCCGATATACAGTTGGAAGGGAGTCCCTATGGAGAGAAAGCTCTTTACGGAATGGGCAATGGATATAGCAGAGGAAAGCAAGAAACGAAGCACCTGCCTCTCTCGCCAGGTAGGGGCCGTGATTATTAGGGATAAACAGATTATAGCCACCGGCTATAATGGGGCCCCGGCAGGGGCAATCCATTGCAGCGATATTGGCTATTGCGAGCGCAGAAAGAGGGGTTTCCCGTCCGGACAGGGGCTGGAGCTCTGTAGGGCGGGCCATGCCGAGGCCAATGCCATCGACCAATGTGCCAGGAGGGGCACCAGCTGTTTTGGCGCAACCCTCTATGTGACCACCCAGCCCTGTGTATTCTGCTGCATTCATATCATTCAGGCCGGCATCAAAAAGGTCATCTTCAAAGGCGAATATCCCACAGGCCTGGGCCTCACCCTTTTAAATGAGTCCGGAATCGAGTATGAGAAATATGAGGATGCCTTGAAGAGGGAAGAGGCGGAACGGGTGAAAAAGCACCAGTTGGAAATGCAAAGAGTGCAGGAATTTCTAAGTCAGCCCAAGAATTATTGATATGCTCCCGCACTGACCGGGTTTGGGAAACATAGTAGAGCCCCTGTCAGGAGGCCTCTTCCTTCCGTTTCCGGATGGAAGAGTGAAGACGGACTTCTGTCAAGGGCTCTCTCTATGCCTAAATATCCGGGCCCAAATAGGGTCAGACCGCCCCAATCAGTTCTTTCACGTCCTCTGTCCCGGTTTTTCTCATAAACTCCTCAATTCCCTCTATGACCTGCAGCATGGCTGTGGGCTCGTGAAAATTGTACATTCCCACGGCAACGGCACTGGCTCCTGCCATGAGGAATTCCACGGCATCTTCCCCGTTTGCAATACCGCCCATACCGATTACCGGAATATTCACGGCATGGCTTGCCTCATAGACCATCCGCACGGCCACAGGCCGGATTGCAGGTCCCGACAGGCCCCCTGTGCGGTTTGCCAGGGCAAAGCGTCTCTTGTATATATCAATTTTCATGGCGGTCAGGGTATTAATTAGGGAAATCGCATCCGCCCCTCCGGCCTCCGCCGCCCGGGCCATATCCGAAATGCTAGTCACATTAGGGGAAAGCTTCACGATAATGGGCTGACCGGCATGGGCCTTGATATTCCTTGTAATATCCTCCAGCTTCCCGGGATCGGTGCCAAAGGCAATGCCGCCCTCTTTTACATTAGGGCAGGAAACATTGATTTCCAGAAAGGAAATATCCTTTTCACCCGCCAGGCGGTCCACAACATCCAAATATTCCTCTAGAGAGTGACCGCAGACATTGACAATAACATTGGTATCAAACTGCCGCAAATAGGGCAGATCCCTTTCCAGAAAAACCTCCACCCCGGGATTCTGAAGCCCGATGGCATTCATCATTCCGGAGGGAGTCTCACAAACCCGGGGAGTGGGATTCCCCTGCCAGGGCACATTGGCGACCCCCTTAGTCACCACCGCCCCCAAACGGTTCAAATCCACAAAAGCCCCGTACTCCTGCCCGCTGCCAAAGGTGCCTGACGCATCCATGACCGGGTTTTTAAAGCTTACTCCGCATATCTCCACCGCTGTATTCATAGACAATCTCCATATTCTATATAGCTGTCAGGGGCTGACAGCCTCTTTTCCCTATCCCGAAGGCAAATCTCCCAATAGATACTCCGACTTGCTTAGCCGGATGCCCCCGCAAAAGGGGAAATTTCCTTTTCCCTGCAGCCCATTCCTCCCATAGAGTCATGCTATCCCTGCAAAAAGGGAACTCCGGGGGCTCAAGGATATCCTTCTCCTTTCATCCTTTCCGATCGGGGATCCGGCGGGACCTCCCGGGGTTCAAGGATATCCCCCTGCTGAGGAAGGGATTTACCCACCTCTCAGATTTCCACGTCCCGGCTTAGGAAAACCGGGCCCTCCGTACATATTCTAGATAGCTTCACATGGGAATGATGGTCCTCCTTTGTGGTCTTTACCATACAGCCCAGACAGGCCCCCACTCCACAGGCCATCCTCTCCTCCAGGGAAATATAGGCATCAATTCCCTCTTTCGAGGCATATTTGCGAATGGCAGAAAGCATGGGCAGGGGACCGCAGGCATAGATAAGGTCCGGAGCCGTCCCTGCCTGACTCAGCCCATCCAGAGCTGTTCCCTTCACCCCGGCACTTCCATCATCCGTGGATACCACCACATTGGCCAGGGGCTCAAATTCATCCTTTAGAAAGAGTCCGTCTTCCATGCTCCGGTAACCTAAATAGACACTTATCCGGGCGGAAATATCCCCCCGGTCTGCCCGGCGGCGGAGCATTCGCAGGAGATTCAAGAGGGGCGGAGCCCCGATTCCCCCACCCATAAGGGCTATATGGCTCTTCCCGGCAGCCGCCTCCAGAGGAAATCCATTGCCCAGAGGTCCCATTATGCTATAGTGGTCCCCGACCCTTGCCCTGGAAAATTCCTCCGTACCCTTGCCTGCGACCCGGAACACCAGCCTCAGCAGTCTCCTTTCCGAGTCCAGGTCGCAGATGCTAATAGGCCGCATGAGAAGTCTGGAATCCGAATGGGGACGCACCATTACAAACTGACCGGGGCCGGCCTCCCCTGCCATGGCCGCTTCAAATAGAATACCGAAAACATTCTCGGCTAATTTCCGAATATCTATAATCCTAGCATTCTCTGTTCTCATCCCATTCACCTCAGCAAAGTGCTTCTATAATCTTTTCAAATCCCATGGAATGGGAAGCCTTTACGAGACAGGTGTCCCCCTCCTGCAAGAGCTCAGAGGCTTCTTTCAGAAAATCCTCCTTGGTCTCATAATAGCGGACCCTGTCCCTGCCTAATCTCTTCCCGGCCCCCTCCGCCATAGACTTAGAGAGCTTTCCAATACAGACCACCAGGGAGGGCGACGCCAACTCTGCTCTCTCTCCCACCTCATAGTGGAGCCTGTCCTCATCCTTTCCCAATTCAAACATGTCGCCCAGAATGCAGACCCTCCTGCCCTCCGCTAAGCGGAGAAGTTCAAAGGCCGCCCCCATGGAGTCCGGACTGGCATTATAGCAGTCATCAATTAGGGTAAAGCGCTCCCCCTTTACAACGTGGGATCGGCCCGGCAGCTTTTCAATCTCCCTAAGCCCCTGCCTAATCTCCTCACTGGACAGACCCATCCGAAAACCTACCAGGGCGCCACAGAGGGCGTTCTCCACCATATGGGGGCCGGGGATAGGAATAGAGGCCGCGAAAGGCGGACCAAATATATCGTCTTTTGAGCAGACCGTGAATTCACTGCCGGAGAGGCCAAGAGACTTCTCATCCCTTAGATAAACCGTATTGTCAGGATCCCTGCCAAAGGTATCGGCTGTCATGATGAAGGATTTGCATGGGCTTTGTCCCAGATCCGTCCCCTCTTGTCCGGCCCTCCCTAATTCCTCCTTTAGGAAGGGATCCCCGCCATTTAATATGGCCTTCCCGCCACTTGGCAGGTAGTCAAAAATATGGCTTTTCTCCCGGAAAATACCCTGCTGAGAACCCAGATTCTCAATATGGGCAGTACCAATATTGGTGATAACAGCCATTTCCGGCCTGGCAATCCTAGCCATGCGCTCCATCTCATCGAAATGGTTTACTCCCATTTCCAGCACGGCCACCTCATGATCCTCCTTTATGCGGAGCACCATCAGGGGCAGACCTATATTACTATTTAGGTTTCCCTCGGTCTTTAATACCCTGTAATGCCTGGAAAGGACAGCGGCAACAACCTCCTTGGTGCTTGTTTTTCCCACACTTCCCGTAATCCCCACAACTCTGACGGAAAGACCGCTCCTATAGTAGGATGCCATATCCTCCAGGGCCTTTAGGGAGGACTTGACCTGAATGCAGGGACCCTCCGGCTCTTCCGGCAGCTTTTCACAGATGACAGCCGCCGCTCCTTTCTGAAAAACATCCGGGATGAATCGGTGGCCGTCGGTTCTCTCCCCCACCGTTGCTATAAATATATCTCCCGGCTGAATTCTTCTGCTGTCCACCTCAGCCTTGTTAATCCGAATATTCTCCTGCCCTTCCCTGCAGAAAAGATTCCCTCCCACTGCGGAAGCAATATTCTGAAGCGTCATATCCTTCATAATAATTTCCTATCTCCCATAATAATTCTGCTTTATGTTTCAATATAGTCTCCTTTCTGTTTTGAAAGGAGGCTCCTAGTACATTCCTTTATGCTCCTTTAACTTTTCCACAATAATATTACCCACCAATTTGGACAGTCCCTTTCTATCCTCCCGGGACATAGCCTTTACGTCCACCGGATCACAGTACTCAATAACCATTGTTGCACGGCAGATACGGGGAAACTGCTTCTCCATGATGGAATAACTATTGGAAATGGCAACCGGAATCAGGGGGCAGCCGCTCTTATCCGCAATCTTGAAGCTGCCCTCATGGAAGGGGAGCAGGGTTCCCTCTTCCCCCTTATTCCTTGTACCCTCCGGGAAAATAAAGATGGAGGTTCCATTCTTCACTTCCTCGATACAGTTGAGGATCATCTGCAGACCCTGGCGCATATTGGACCGATCCAGGAACTGGCAGCGAATATTTCTCATCCACAGGGAGAAAAGGGGCACCTTCCTGAACTCCACCTTGGCCACAAAGCCCGTAGGCCTGAAAGCCCGGCTATAGGTGGAGATAACGTCGAAATAACTCCTGTGGTTTCCTATGTAAAGAACCCCGCAGTCTCTGGGAATCTTTTCTTCTCCAATTACCTTGAGCCTGGTACCCGCAAAAAAGAGTACCGTCTTAAAGCCAAACTTGATAATCCCTAGGGATGCCACGTCCTTTGCATGGGGGCTCATTAATCCTACAATCCACAGAATAAGTGAAACCGGAATCAAAACGATAAGATATAGAACTACAAAGATAATAATGAAAACAAACCGTATCATGCCTAATTCCTGCTTTCCTTTCTATAAATGATTTCTCCGTCAGCAATCGTATAAAGCACTCTGCCGGGCAGGGTCTTTCCCCTGAAAGGAGAATTCTCGGATCTGCTTTCAAACCTGCTGTAGTCCGTGAAAGCCTTAGGATCAAATATGACCAGATCTCCCGGTCTGCCTGCTTTCAGGCTTCCTCCTTTCAGTCCCAGAAATTCAGCAGGTCCCAGGCTCATACGCTCCATGAGTTCCTGCAGAGTCAGATAGCCCGGCTCCACCAGATTTAAAAGTCCCAAAGACAAAGCCGTCTCCAGACCTATAATGCCGCTGGGGGCCTTAGGGAATTCCCTCTTCTTCTCCTCAGAGGTATGGGGGGCGTGATCCGTAACGATTAAATCAATGGTGCCGTCAGCTATGCCCTCAATTATAGCCTGCCTGTCATCCTCTGTCCTTAAGGGGGGATTAATCTTCACCAGACTGCCATAGGCCTCCACCGCCTCCTCTGTAAGGGAGAAGTGATTGGGAGTAGCCTCCGCATGAATGAGACCCCCGCTGTCATCCCGCCTGGCCTGTCGGATGAGCTCCACCGTCTCCCTGGCGCTAATATGCTGTATATCAATTTGACAGCCGGTCTGGAATGCCAGTTCAATATCCCTGTCCACCATGGATATTTCCGCTCTTCTATCTGCTCCTTTCAGTCCCATGGCCTTAGAGACCCTTCCCTCATTGATGCCTGCCACACCCACAAAGGCCGGATCCTCCTCATGAAAGCTAATGGGCACACCCAGGGCGGCTGCCTCCCGCATGGCCTCCCTCACTAAATCCCTATCCATTAGAGGAGATCCGTCATCCGTAAATAGAAGGGCCCCGGCCTCCTTCATGGCCGCCATATCCACAAGCCTTTTCCCTGCCCTGCCCTCTGTCACGGTTGAAGCCTGATAGAGGTGAATGGGAAGCCTCTCTGTCCTATGCAGGAATTCCATGAGTCTGTCCGGTCTGTCAAAAGGGGGAATGGTATTAGCCATACATACCACAGAGGTAACCCCGCCTGCCGCAGCCGCCCCTGCCCCGGTCTCTGCAGTCTCCTTGTCAGGAAAACCGGGATCCCTGAAATGGACATGGATATCTATGAGTCCGGGGGCCAGGCAGAGTCCCTCTGCATCAATAACCTCGGCCTCCGGATAGTCTTCTGCTTTCACTTTCTTTCCGGATGAAAGGATACCCTTTTCATCCACCAATAGATCCGCAGGGCCGTCGCATGCTTCCTCTGACTCTAAAGGAGCCCTGACAGAAACAGGACCGGTTCCGGACTTATTAATAGGAGAAACACTAGGTTCTATGAGATAAGCATTCTTTATGAGAAGCATATGCTTTTTCCTCCTGTGAAATCACATAGTTTGAATTATTATATCATATAAAAGGGGAAACTCCACTGAAAAACTTCCTCAAAAATGGAAGGTTGATTTCTAGACCCATATTCGATACAATTTGTTTATAATCGTTTGTTTAATGCACTGCAAGGTGGCTGTAGTCCATACCAGACTGCAGCAAGACAAGGAGGCACATATATGGGTGATATTAATTATGCAAAACTGCAGAACGGCAGCGATATCCGCGGGATTGCCATGGATAATGAATGGAAGGATCCCGTTAATCTCACCGATGAGGCTGTACGGCATTTAGCCGCCGCTTTTGTGGTCTGGTTAAGGGAAAAAACAGAAAAAGAGGAGCTTCGAATTGCCCTGGGCCGGGATTCCAGAATTACAGGGGAAAAGCTTTTACAAAATGCTGCAGAGGGCATTAGCAAGGAGGACGGCACACCCTTTGACTTCGGAATTGCCAGCACCCCCGCCATGTTCATGTCCACCATACTCCCGCCCTATGAATTTGACGGCAGTATCATGATTACGGCAAGCCACCTGCCCTATCACAGAAATGGAATGAAGTTTTTCACGCCTAAGGGAGGTCTGGAGAAAGAAGACATCAAAAAGATCACCATGATTGCCTCAGAGCTCTCCTTTACCGGCCCCTATGACTCTTTCGCGGAGAAACTGGATTTCATGGATATCTACGCGGACTACCTCTGCCAGAAAATCCGGGAGGGGGCTGCAGCTGACGACAGGGACCACCCCCTTTCCGGCCTTCATATTATTGTGGACGCAGGAAACGGGGCCGGCGGCTTCTTCGAGAGTAAGGTTCTGAAGGCTCTGGGGGCGGACACCTCCGGCAGCCAGTTCCTGGAGCCGGACGGCAGATTCCCTAACCATGTGCCTAATCCCGAGGACAAAACTGCCGCGGCGGCCATCCGGGAGGCAACCCTAAGGGAGAAAGCAGACCTGGGCATCATTTTTGATACCGATGTGGACCGGGCCGGAGCAGTTCTGCCTGACGGCCGGACCCTGACAAGAAATGTGCTCATTGCCCTTCTCTCCCGCATTGCCCTCGCGGAACATCCGGGAACCACTATTGTGACAGACTCCATCACCTCCGACGGCCTGAAGGATTTCATCCTGGCCCACGGCGGAAAGCACCGCCGTTTCAAGAGGGGCTACCGCAATGTCATAAATGAGAGTATCCGCCTCAACGAAGAGGGCACCGACAGCCAGCTCGCCATTGAAACCAGCGGCCACGGAGCCTGGAAGGAGAATTATTTCCTGGATGACGGCGCCTATCTCATGGTCAAGCTCCTAATTGAAATGGGCAAGGGCCATCAGCTATCCGAAATGATCGCCGACTTGAAGGAACCCGCCGAAAGCGCGGAAGTCCGTTTCCCTGTCACCCGGGATAATGTGGCGGAAACTGCAGACGCAGTCCTCTCCCTCATTACCGAAGAAGGGCCTAAGCATAAGGGCTGGACATTGGAGCAGGAAAATTACGAGGGGGTCCGGATTAATTGCGGGTCTGACGCCGGAAATGGCTGGTTCCTCATGCGCAAATCCCTGCATGAGCCTATTATGCCCCTGAACCTGGAAAGCGAGGCTGAGGGCGGTGTCCAGGTCATGGCCAAGGGACTTCTGGACCTACTCAGAAAGGCAGAGGGACTGGATCTTGCCCCCCTTGAAGCCCTAGTGAAGCAATAAGAATCCTTCAAAAATCCTTTGCCACAGCCGGTCCGGATCCCAGAGACCCATTTGCAGGGGAATTTGAAGAGATAGAAATATGGAAGGCCGGGATTGTACAAAATTTTATACATTCCAAACCCTATACTAATTTCACCTTTGTCCGATATACTATAAGAAGAGGATTCTCATACTCTTTTATAGCAGTTATATTCTGCAGATGGAGAAAGGGAAGTCACCGGATTAGGAACTAGGAAAGCCAGAACAAAGCGGAACAGGAAAGAGATCTGCAAACATTAATTCTGTCATATCTCAGTTCCGGATTTACCAAGGAGGGAAAAATGAGTAATTTATCTGCAATCGGTTCCGTAGGAAATACTCCTGCAATCTACACGCAAAGTACGGATACCAAAAAAGAGGACAAGAAGGTAATTTCGGAAAAAGCGGCTGAAACCAATGAAAACGGCGTTACTTTAGAGCTTAGCAACGGAAAAAACACTGTCGATAGCGCGGCAAAGGCCGGTAATACCGACCTCATCGCAAAGCTCAAGGCCGACGCGGATGAGCGTACGTCCCAGCTCCGCTCTATCGTTGAGCAGCTCATGTCAGGACAGGGCAAGGCCTTCGCTGTCGCCAACAGTGAAGATCCGGATTCTATGTGGAAATTCCTGGCCGAGGGCAATTTCACGGTAGATGCCGCCACCAAGGCCCAGGCTCAGGCCGATATCGCTGAGGGCGGATATTGGAGCGTGGGGGAGACCTCTGACAGGATTCTGGATTTTGCCAAGGCTTTGGCAGGGGATGACCCTTCCAAGGCAGAGGAGCTTTTCAGCGCCTTTGAAGAGGGCTTCAAGCAGGCCACCAAGTCTTGGGGGAAAGATCTTCCTTCCATTAGCCAGGACACCTATGATGCCGTAAAGACCAAGTTTGATGAGTGGGCCAACAGCGCTTCTGCCACAGCAACAGGAGTTGCCACCCAGTAATCTGAATGAATCTAATATAGGCAGCAAAGGGCCGTACAGGAGGATGCTCCCTCCGGTATGGCCCTTTCTATTATGGCACCTTTGTTTAATCTTTCTATTGATTTTTATCAATGTATTGATGCTATCAGAGAAGTACGGATTGCGAATTTCTGATGAAATTCGCAATGCTGTGACTTTCCGGATGCGTCAGGGATTCGCATCCGGAAATCCCGCGCCCTGCGCGGGACACGCCTCTTGCTTCGCAAGAGCCGGGTCGTGTACGGATGCGTCAGGGATTCGCAATCCTACAATATAATTGATATTCCTTCTATATGCATTTTCGATATATAGTCCTCGCATCTTTCCCGGCTGAGGTTGGCATTTGTCTGAAAAATAAAGGTTTTCCCTATTTCAATCCTTTTCACATCCTTTTCGGGCACAGCAAGTATCTTGTCTACCTGACTGCCCTCAACCAGACCATATTCCCTGGCATAGCTCAGGCGCTCCACCAATTCCCTCACAAGGACGTGATTCCTCTTATTAATGCGAATCATCCTGTCCAAATCCCTATGGTGGTTTTCCAGCCCGGCCAGGCCGGTCAAAGCCGCTTCATTGGTCTTCAATTCCACCAGGGAAAAGCCCTTAGACGACACTGCCAGATAGTCCGGCTTGCCGCAATGGGCCTTTCTGATACCCCCCTTCTTTCTCATCTCATCTCTTTCGGTCTGAGTATAATTCATTTCGAGGATACTCTGAAATTCCATATCGAATAGAAGGAGGTCTCCCAGGCCCTTACTCTTTCTCAAATCATTATAGAGGGCGACCTGCCGGCACCTCTCCTTTTCCTCATCCCCCAAAGAGCCCGCCAATTTGCCAAATTTCAGGCTTGTCGCCTTTTCGATCAGGCTCAGATAGGTCCTTAGTGATTCAAAATTATCCCTTTTCCACCTATAATTGTCTGTTTTCGCCTCATCTATGAATTCCTCTATCTTATCATGATCCTCAGCCGAAAAGTATTTCCATTCCCCGTTCTCATCCTTCTGATCCAGATAGCTTATGGCAAAGGAGAAATCCCCTCTGGGATTCAGGGGTATCTCCATGGCCTTGCCGCCGTTCACATATACCCTTAATCTATAGGCTCTCTTTCTCAATTTGCTGCCGTATATTCCGACGACAGCTATATTAGCATGCTGACTATCCCTATATTCATCAATTACAGATATAACCTGAAGAACATAATCTTTCCAAATATCACTCATTGCCGATTCCCCCTCCTATTATTTGAAAAAAACTATTGAATCATAAGGCGTGAGCCGTGGTCTGCAAGCAAGCTTGCACCAGGGCTTCCAGCCCGTCGCCTGCACAAAATTATCATCCGGAAAAGCCGGGATATTCAATTCTCCGCTAAAACAACCAGCAGATCATCCGGCAGCAGCTCAAACTCTACCAATTGCATTTCCGTTCCATTGCCTGTCTCCCACCGGACCGGATTCAGAACCGGCACCTCATATTCACACCGTCTGCATTCCGGATCCCGGTTCTTTAGCTTCTGGATACCGATAAGTATCTCATGTCTTCTGGCCGCGGCCTCCGCCATGGTATAGAAATCCGTCTTTATGGTTTGATCCGTAAAGTTCAGATATGTCTTGGCCTTACGCATATAGATTTCCGATCCCTCAGTCCGGAGCAGCTCATCAAAGAACTCATATAATTCAGTACATTCGGATATCTGGGTCATGATCATAGCGGTTAGATTACTGCCAACGACGAAATCACTCTGACCGGTAAGCTTTGCCAATTGGGTATTGCTCTCCAAATTCATTTCACAGCATATATTGAATTCATAGCCGTTCCGCTCCCGAATGTCCCGGAGATAAATGAGCTGCATAAGGATACGTTCGTCCTCCTTACTTGACATACCCTTATCCTCCGTTAAGAGCATAATATTTGTCACTGTGTCATCCAAAACCCGTTCAAGCACTTCGAGACGGTAAATATCAACATTATCAATAATAGTGATATCAAGGGCATTAAATTTCTCCTGGCCCTTCAAATAATAATTATTGATGTCGATACATTCATCATGGGAAAGAATGACCTCCGCCCTTACATTCAAATCATTATAATAGCCGTCCAGCTCATAGAGAACCTGCTTCAGCATAGGGCTCACGCCAATGATCATGATTTTCACCGGCTCAATTTCCAATACGCTATCCATATTGATCTGTTCCTCTTTGATCACATGGCCGCTTTTGGAAGAGGGCAATAGTTTCATGGAGCCGTCATCCTCTTCCAAAATGAAGAACTTGTCAAAATCCTTAAACTCCATTGTCTCCGGAAAGACAGGAAAGGAATAGCATTTAATATCCTCATCTATACTATTTGCTGCGGAACCGCTTATTTCAGATAGGGGAACCTTGGGAATACCCCCCAGAATGACTGCATTTTCTACATAATGATTAATGTCATACATTTTGACCGAATCCGTCAGGGAATTCTCCGGTTTTATATGTTCACAATAAATCTCATTATCCTCATAACTGAACAGCTCTGAATATACATAGGAAAGTCCCGGCTGCCTTCCCGCCCCGGCCATAATCTTGGCCATGATACGCGAGTAAACGATTAACTTCAGCCTGTCCCCGCCTGCCAGCTTGGCTTCTATCTCGTTCTTTTCGTCTCTTATCACGGCGGTGATATATACCTTCCTTGGATTCTCCTCCTCTTCTGCTATTTGATCCAATTTTCCTTTACAGGCCAGAATAGCCTTTATGGTATCAAAATCATTCTCCGCATTAATGATGATGGATTTGCATTCCCTCAAATTGCATATATCCAAATCGTCAAAATTATATATTTCACCGGTCCGGAAGATTAGCTTGGTATGTTTGTCTACAACCAGGCGATTCCGCACTTCAGACTCCATCTCCACCGTCTCCATGCTGTCCATTACTACAACCGGAACAAGTCTCTGATTGCTGTTTGCCTCCATCAATTCACTTAGAAGGGAAACCGTCACGTCATTGTATCCCAGCACGACAGTGTGGCCCTGCTCCAGAACCCGGGACTTTCCCTGGGCAAGTCTTTCCATTTTTGCTTCAATACCATTATTCAAAAGGCCTATCAGGGTACCCATAAAGAGAAGGCCAAAAACGGTCAGAATCAGCATGACAAGGAGAAAGCTTATTCCCCCCTGATCTCCCGCAATGGTACCGGCATCCAGCACATGCAGGAAGCTGTCCCATACTGAACCGCCCACATCCTTTTGCCGGAAGACCAAAGAAATGATGAAACCCGCAAGAAATACACATATTACCGTAAATCCGATTAGGAGTCCTATCTTAGCCACCATGCCCTTGGTCATGATATTGTCAAACCAATACTTAACCTTGTCTGTAAATGACGGTTTTCCTCCTCCCCGTGAATTTCCTGAGCCTCTCGCATCGTTTGAATTTTTGTCCATTATAATCCCTCCAAATCAGTCTGCCTGTTTATTCCCCGGATATTCAGCGTAATATAAGGAAGCCCTTCCCCCACCATACTCCAACTATCCCGCAGCCAAAAGAAACTATCTATATCATAACAATATGATAGAAGTAATTCAATTGTTTTTTTCTCATTCGGGACTTTGGTTTCTGGCCTACATTCGAGTAGGGAAGATGCAAATCGCACCCTCTCGTCCGCGGGCCGCCGGTCGGCTTTAGCCGGCAAATTTCAGCTCGGCGGCTCTGCAATAAGAAAAAATGCCATTCCCTATTGAGAATAGCATTCTTTTCCGGTATTGGGGAACCATATCCTGTTATCACAAAGTCTTATTAAGCAGAAATGAAGCCCTATACACCAGGCTTATTCAATAGTAAGCATGGGCGGCCTTCATCTCACCCTCTAGGCCGTCATTACGGTTAACTGTTCTAAGGACTTACCTTTCCTTATCATCTCCCGATATTTTTCCGTACATTTCCTGAATTTGCTAAAGGTCTTCTGGGCCTTTTCCGGTTCCGAATAAGCTTTCCAATATCCGCAGCACTTGACTCCCTCACAGGGATGCTTTATAAAGCCTTCCACATCTGAGGGGGGATATCCCAGGAAAAGACCTATCTCGTGGGGAAAACTCTCGTCAAACTTCAAATGCTTTGCCAGCTGGGCAATACAGCATTCCGGACTCAGGCAGTCATATCCCCTGTCTCTAAGGATCTGCAGGGCCTGAGGATCCATCAGATCCCTCTTCAGATAGGCGGGGCGGTAAATATAGATTAAAGCATGGTCCGCTGTTTTCCTTAAAGGTATGACTCTTAGCCCCCTTTTTCTGAGAGCGTCATTTAATTCACGCACTTCTCTCATCAAATCCGTCTGCTCTGTGATTTTTAATGAAAACAGACTGCCTGTTTTTATCCCCGCCAATGTCGGGGAGCAGTGCTCTATTATTAATTCCTCTGACATAATTCCCTCCGGACCAAAGTGCTTCTTTCCTCACATTCTCTTTAGAAGGCGAGGTTGTAATGTATAGACATGCTTTTCTGCAATTCCCTTATCCCAGTCCCAGGCTTACCGGGGTTTTAGACGGCATCAGGAGCGCCGCCTATCCTTGCATAATAAGCCTTTATCACATTAATCACGGAATCTGTTAGGTAATGCTAACTTCCGGCTCTTATATAACTCCGCATTTAGCGGAGTTAAAAGTAAGCTATGGGGATGTTAGGCTTTGCTAACTATTATAATAGCACTTATCCTTATGTATAATCAAGAGCAATTTATAATTTTTTTATATTTTTACTGTCCCATGGGGCTTTCGATGATGGGCTGTGCCTTTCGTCTCGCACCCGTGCAGGCACGGTGACGAGACTTTGGCTTTTAACCTAACTGAAAAGAGAGGACCAGTTTCCTGATCCTCTCTTCCAATGCAACACTTCTATATACTCGTTCGGCTTTTGGCCTACTCTATCCGGTAGTATTATTCTACCACATAGGGCAGAAGTGCGATATGACGGGCGCGCTTGATAGCCACAGTCAGGGCTCTCTGATGCTTTGCGCAGGTACCGGTCACACGTCTGGGTAAAATCTTGCCCCGCTCAGAAATATACTTCTTCAGCTTCATGGCATCCTTATAATCAATTACATTATCCTTACCGCAGAAAACACATACCTTTCTCCTCCTGCGGATTCCGCCTCTTCTCCTGGGCCCGTCGCCCCTTTCACTGCTTCTATTAAATGGCATAATACTCATCTCCTAACATCAAAGTCAATTATTATCCTTTGCCTTAGCTAAAAGGCAACTCTTCATCAATTGCATCCGGCACATTCATAAAACCATCATCGGCCGGACTGGGTGCGCTCTGAGCGCCGCCACTGCTATAGCCGCCGGACGGATTGTCATCAAATCCCCCGGCCCCGCCGGTATCATAGCCATAAGTCTGTCCACCGCCATTCTCGGCAGCGGCCCGCTTACTCTCCGCAAACTCAATGTCCTCTGCGACTACATCCGTGGTATAGACCTTCACGCCATCCTTATTGATATAGCTGCCGGTCTGAATACTGCCGGTCAGGACAATCTTGGTGCCCTTATGGATGTACTTCTCCATAAACTCGGCACGCTGACGAAATGCAATACAGCTGATGAAATCAGCCTGCTGTTCAGCTCCGTTCCGCTTAAACCGTCTGTCCACAGCCAGGGTAAATCTGGCTACTGTAAATGAATCTTCGCCCTGTGTATGACGAATATCAGGATCTCTTGCAAGGCGCCCCATTAAAATAACTTTATTCATCTATGCCTCACTTTCTTTCTGAACATTATCCCTGATTGTCCACGGCTTCAAATCCAAACTTCTTATTCTTCCTCTTCAGGCTCTTCTTCAGGCTCTTCCTCAGAAACCTCTTCCTCAGAAGCTTCTTCCTCAGCCTCGTTTTCCTTGGCGGCCTGCTCAGTCTTTCTCTCTTCGATAACCTGATCGGGCAATTCATCCGTAACAATCAGATAACGCACGACATTTTCCATAATACGCATGCGGCTCTCAATTTCCTTGGGGGCATCGCTCTCGGCGTCAAACTTAATGAAGGTATAATAGCCATCCCTCATCTTCTGGATCTCATAGGCAAAACGCTTCTTGCCCAGATCATTCACATTCTTGACCTCTCCGCCGAAACGGGCTACCAAGTCCTTCACCTTGTCAAGGACCGCATTCTTTGCGTCTTCTTCCAGTTTTCCGCTGACGACTACGGTCAGCTCATAATGATTCATACTTTTTCCTCCTTTTGGTCTTCCGGCTCATGCGCCCACATGAGCAAGGATATATCACGAAGAGTTATCTTAACACGAAAAACCCATTCAAGCAAGTGGAATTTTGATCTTTAAACAAATTATCACTAAATTCCCGCCTAACTCAAACCATGTCCCTTTTCCCGGGGACCGCCCCACTGCCTATTCCTTTTAATCCCACCAATATGAGCCGAATAAGCCATCGATATGATTATTTTCACCCAGAGTGGCCTGGAAAACCCCCACCAGGGCCGGCCCCTCTTTCATATACCTGTCTGGATCCTTTTGGGCCAGGTCCATATTATAAAGGACCCACTGCAGGGGGCTATGGCCTTTCTGGTAATTCCCAAAGCTTTCCATATTGCAGGACTCATCAAATAGGGTATTCCCGTCTATGAAGAGGGTCATTGTTGTCGTTTCCCCATCATTCAGGTCGTCCACCAATACATCCCTCAAGAGCACTCTGTCCCCGGCCTTATCATACTCATAGCCGGCGTCGCCATGTACCGTATAGAGAACTGTCTTAGTGGCCCTCTGCCCTGAATACTTGACATAGGCATCCCCGTAGCCCGCTTTCTTCACGTCCTCCACAAGGGTCTCTGCCTCCTCCTCGTCCCGGCACCTCCCCGCCGTCACACAGTAGTAGGGTTTCTGACCCAATCCGTCCCAGTCAGGGGCATAGAGAACGGACGCATCCGCCCATTGCTCCTTCAATTCCTCCCTAAGGGATTCTGCTTCATCCCTATCTGTAATAGCGGCGACCCATACTCCATAGAATGGGCCATAATTATCCGTGATTTGCGCATCATAATTCTTATCTTCACCAAGCCCTGCCTCTTCCGCGTCCTTAAGGGAAATGACCGGCACATCCCCTTCCTTTATCCTCTCCAGCTCCAGGGCTTCTTCCGAGTCAAAAATCCCTTCCATATCCAGGTAGTCAGACCCGGGATCGATTATCAGGGAAGAGCCTTCAATTCGATAATCCACATGAAATAGCATAGGCATGGACCCGCTTCCTAAAAGGCTGTAGGTGGACTCTATCCTGGCTCCATCTATATTCTGATAGGATCCCCCTCCCAGGAAAACCTCTCTCCCGGCCTCCTTTCTATAGATGCGGAGGTTGGTCCCTCCTGTAAACTCCAGATAAAGGGGTGTTTCCCCATCCTTTTGCCGCCATAGACCGTTTAGGTCATCCTCGGCAAAAGCCGTCATATCCTCCATATAGGGAAAGATATCCTCTACCCGGTCATCCCTTTGAAAGGCCAGGGGGCCGCCCTCATTATCGGAAAAAAGCCGGCCCTTCGGATCCTCTATCATTATCCCATTACCAGTGTGCCGTATGGTAACCGGGGCAGGCTTACCCCAATACTTGCCCAGATTGGACATTATGGAGAAGTTCAAAACCCCCACCCTGCAGCTGTCATCCTCCGAATACAAAAGATTATCAGCCTCTTCAGGCAGAAATTCTATGGCCCAAAAGGAATAGGCTTCCAGATATTCTGCCTCCTCCCCTGCCATGGCAAGACCGCCAAAGCCATAGAGATTGCCGCCAAATTCCGTAATGTCCAGAATGTAGCACTCTTCATCTGAGCTTTTACAGCTATACTTTCCACAAAGCTTTTTATAAAGCGGCAAGTCCTTACTCCCCATTTCAGCCCCCTCTATTTCATCCTTTTCCGGAGATTCCGGCTTCTCTTCCCCGCTTTCCGGCTTGGCCCCCGGGTCCTCCGGTGCCGGGGATTGGGCTTCCGGCAGCTCTGCCTCCACCGTCCCCGTCTCCTGTGATAATTCCGGCGTCATCTTTTCCTGCGCCTCCCCCGAAGCGGAGGCAGGACCGGTAGCTTTAGCTGACTCTGTCCCCCCTGAACTGCAGCCGGCAAATAATAGCAGACAGATTACAGCAATCAGGCAATATCTACACTTCCCATTCTTCATATCCTACACTCCAATCCTTGTCTCATGCATAAGCCATGCCTGCAAGTAAAAAAAATGCAGGATCCCTCTAACTGAAAGAATCCCCCTTTCAGCAAGGAGAAGTCCCTGCATCTATTTATAATACTGTTTCCTTCAGAATCCGCCTTCTCTTTACATCAGGCTCTTTCCGCTTCCCCGGGCGGCATTCATGGCATTGGGCTTTCCCTCCTCATCATAGGTCCCAATGATCCAGACCGGCTGGGGAAAAATAAATGGTTCTGCTCCAAAATTCTGTCTGCTCATACTACTAACTCCTTTCATTTTTCCAAATTTCTCAGGTCTTTGTATACAATTATCCGAACCTTATCATTCTGAATACTGATCTCTATGTCGTCTGAAAGCGATGTGATAATCTTTTTATTCAAATCTACCTCCAGTAACTTCTTATTGGTATTATCCTTTTTCATAGACCAGACATACCTCTCCTTGCTATTTAAATGATGGTCAATGACATCCTTAATTACACGGAAAAAACCCGGGAGATTGGATGTATTCTCTACCGTTGACATATCCATTAGATTCTTTCTTTGGGCGGAATCCAGCCTCATAGTTGTCTGCACCATTAGACGGACCTTGGACCGGTTGCCCTTTATCCAGAAGTAACTGCTGTCATTCTGCAGAATACTCTTGGTCATTTCCGTCAGTTCTTCTGTTAAAAGCAGGAGAGTATTGGTCTGTTTGGGATTTAGCTGGAAAAACCGGCAAAACTTCTCTGCTTCCGCCTTAATCTTTGCGGGAGATTCCCTTAAGTATACACGGCTCATTTTTATTGTACTGTTTCGCCGGCCCATCATGCTGTCCGATGGACTCTCAGGCTTCTTCTCTTCACTCTTAACCCCATCCTGCTTGATGGCATCCATCTTACCCAAATACAGCTGACCGCCGTCTTCCATCTTCAAATCGACATGCTGATATGGGATCTCAATTCCTGCCTTGGCGAGATTTCCTATGACGGCAATTCTCACCTCACTGCAGGCCAGAAAGTTATCCGTTTCCGGCTCCGTCCATATCGTAGTTTCCAGAACCAGGGCACTGGGATCGATCTTTATCATATACACATCCCCATAGCCGTCCAGATCCTTGTTAGCGGGATTATTGGGACAGGTATAAGGGCTATTCTTGATAGTCTCCCGAATAATATGGATAGCCAGCCTGATATCCGCTTTGTAGCTAATGCCGAATTGCAGGAAGGTGGCTCTCAATTTCTGCCTAAAGCTGGTATTGGTAACGATCTCTTCGTTCATCACACTATTTGGCACGATATACTTCACATTGTCCATGGTCTTTAGGACGGTATGCCGGATAGTAATATCATCCACAGTAGAAGGCTTTTCAATGTCCTTTAGCAATACCCGGTCCCCCAGTTCAAAGGGTTTATAAATACTTATCATGAGCCCTGCCAGGATATCCTTTAATATATCCTTTCCCGCAAGACCCAGAACTCCGCCGATAAGAACCGTACTGCCAAAGGCCATGGTCCAAAGTCTCTGGGTTCCCTCAATACCATAAAACATAAGCAAAACAGCGACTATTATCAAAAGCACCCGGATTACCTTTTCAAAGAACCTCAAATGAATGGTCTGTTGGTTCTTTTGCAGGTGCCTAAAGATGCGCTTGTTTAGAAATAGCAGAAAAATTAAAACCACAAAAACAACTGCTCTGCCCAAAACCGCCTGAACAATATTATTATTCAAAAATGATTCAAAAGAAGTCATTAGCATCTAATCCCTTCCTACCGCAAGCCTATTAATTTGAGTGGCAATATATCCGGCCCCATAGCCATTGTCAATATTAACAACAGAGACTCCGTTTGAACAGGAATTTATCATTGTGAGAAGAGCGGAAAGTCCCCCAAAATTTGCCCCATAGCCCACCGAGGTGGGAACCGCAATGACAGGATTGGAAATAAGGCCGCCTATGACACTGGCAAGCGCCCCCTCCATTCCGGCCACGGCAATGACGCAATTGGCTTTGCGGATGGCTCCCGTCTGGGCTAAAAGCCTATGTATTCCGCTGACCCCCACATCGTAAACCCGGGTGACCCGGCTTCCAAAGAATTCCGCGGTCTGGGCGGCCTCCTCTGCTACAGGAATATCCGCCGTCCCGGCCGTACAGACGGCCACATCTCCTATAAGCTCTTTTCCTTCTTTTTCTATCTTTAATATGTGAGAAATCTCATCATATTGGCAATTTGGAAATTTCTCACGGATTAATCCATATTGACCGGCAGAAGCCCTGGTTCCCAGAACCTCGCCATTTCTTTGATAAAGCTCCTCAAAAATCTTTAGCAGGAATTTATCTTCCTTCCCGCTGCAGAAAACCACCTCGGCAAAACCGGACCGTTTCCTTCTGTCCGTATCCAGCTTGGCAAAGCCCAGCTCCTCATAGCCTAATGAGCTCAAGCTCCGCTCTGCCTCTTCCACAGAAATAGTGCCGGATTTCACCCCTTCCAAAAGCTGACGATATTCCATATAATCCATACCCCTCAATAGCCAAAGAAAATGAAATTATCCTATTTCTTTTTCAATTTGATATTATTTCGCAGGTACCTTCAAGCCCTCTTCCATAAAGGCCACCAGTTCATCCGCATTCCGGAACCTGGCTATATTCCGCCGAATCCAGTCCTCATCCCGGTTCCACCACTTCAATCGGAGAAGCTTGTCAATGGTTTCTTCCGGGAAACGGTAACGGATGGTCTTGGCAGGCACACCCACATTAACACTGTAGGGAGGCAGGTCCCAGGTCACCACGGCCCCGGCCCCTACAACTGCCCCGTCCCCTATCCGGATACCGTCCAGGAGAACAACGTGGTTTCCGATCCAGACATCATTTCCTATCTCGATATGGGGCGTACTATCCTCAAACTCCAGCTTATCTGTATAGGAAAAGCCCAATATTTTCTCGGGATTAGTAAAGGCGGGATGCAGGGCCGCAGAGCCATTAAGGGGATGGCTGCCTACAGCTGTGGAAACATTTGCCCCAATACAGCTATACTTCCCAATTCTGGCATGGGTAAAGTCCCCATATCGGTTGATATAGGAGCCAAAGCCCAGGACCCCGTCCCGAAAAGCCGTATTCTTCCCCAGGAAATTCCTGCCGCAGAGAATGGCATTCCTCACATAGGAACCGGGCTGCAGAATGCTATTGGTCTTCCGTTCCATAGCAAACCTCTTAAATGGATAGATAAATGTCCTATAGACCTCAGCCGCAAATTCTTCCAGATGTCTTTCCATATCCTACTTTCCTTTTCTCTTAAAGCAATTTCACGCTGTCTACTCCACCCTTTTCTGCCCCCGCAGCCTTCTCTGTACCTTGCGAATCATATATTTCAGAGGTGCCGGGAAATAATCCATTCCAAACTGCTTTATATCCATCCATAAGAGCTTTTTCCTAAGCTCTCCTCCTCCCGGCACAGTGATTCCATGGGATCTTCTGACCCGGATACTTTCCAGATAGGTATCCTTTAATCTAAGGCTGGACTTGCCTGTCTTTGTCACCACAGCCACCAGGACCCCGGTATCCGCAAATACCTTGCCCTCCTTATGCAGAGTGAGCAAAAAATCATAGTCGGCAGCGATAGGATATCGGAGCCGGAAGGGATGGGCTATCAAATGCTCTCTCCTTACAAACACGCTCTGATGGGAGAATGGCATTCTCTCCTCAATCATCTCAGGGCATTTCCTGAAATAATGGAGCTCGCCGAATTCCTCCTCCGCCGTATCCCCATAGATAAGATCCACGGCCTCCTCACTGTCAGCTGCCTGCCTATCCGCCTCCCCCTTATGCTTCCCGGCTTTCTGAGCGCAGCCTCCCTCCTTATTGCATGTAAAGATCTGTGACAGCACATTCGGACCATAGAACCGGTCTCCGGCATTCATGAAATTAATCCAATCCCCTTTTGCCTCCCTGACGGCCAGATTCATGGCATCATAGATACCCCTGTCCGGTCCGGAGACAAGTCTCAAAGAGATGCCCTTCCTCGCAAATCTCTTCCGGTAACTCTCTATTATTTCCCTGGTTCCATCCACAGAACCCCCGTCCTTGATAATATACTCAAAGTCCCGATAATCCTGGGCCAGTACGGAATTCATGGTAGGCCGGATTCCCTTTTTCTCATTAAAGCAAACAGTTATTACTGTAACCATATTCCTCCACCTAATATGACATCAAGCGGGACAAGGCCCTTTTCTTGCGGGAAATCCCAATTGGAAATGGATAATGAAATCCTTTATCCTATAATTAATTTCCCCCGTTCTGTATTTTCTCCGAAACTGTAGTCAGGGCATCATTTAGCTTTGCCACCACCGGCTCCCAACGGAAATCATGCCAGGTACAGTCCGCAATCTCCCGGGCCCTGGTCTCCCAGTCGGCTTTGGAATTCATAAGTCTCACAAAAGCCCCAGATAGGGCGGGAATATCGTCCGGGGGCACAATAAAGCCGAACTTTCCGTCATTATAGATGTCCCTTCCTGCGGGAACTCCCGTTGTCGTCACCAGAAAATCCCCATTGGCGGCAGCCTCTAAGAGCACAATTCCAAAGCTCTCACTCCGGGAGGGCAGGACAAAAATTTTCGCCCTCCTATAGAGCTGTGTTAATTTCTCCTTGTCCCGGATCTCCCCTGTAAAGATAATTCTTTTCCTTAAATCCGGATGGCGTTTCATGAATTTCTGCCTAAAGGGGCGGAAGGAATCCGCCACCGGCCCCACCAATACCAGCTTCCAGTCATTGCCGTCCGCAGCGCCCTCAAAGGCCTTTAGCAGGGTATCCGTAGCCTTGGGATAGGTTCCCAGGCTGCCCACGGTGAGAATCAGATTCTCCTTATGAAATTCCTTTGCCTCACCGTTCTCTGAGGCATAGAAGCCATTGGGGATATATATTACCTTTGGACCATAGCGTTTTCTCAGCTTTTCCGCCAAAAGAGTAGTTTCCACAGAAATGACGTCTGCCAGCTTCATGGTCATTCTCTTCACGGCCCCCACGGGATTCATCATGAAAAGTCTCTTATATCCCTTCAAATCCATATCCAGCTTTAGGTAGCCGATACCGCCTTTTCTCTTCCGGATGCGATAGGCCAGGAGACAGAGAAAGGAGGAAAGATTCAGGTGATATACATTTAGAACATCAATACTCCCGGCATTCCTCCAGACATAAAGGAAAGGCCCCAGGATAGAGGACTTTTTCTCAGCCGCATAGGCATCCCCTTCCTTTCTAATAGGCCCGGGCCCTGCCTTTGCCTTCTGAAAAGAGGCCCCAGCAGACTCCTTTGAGTCCCTAACCCTTCCCTTAGAATCCAGAAACTGTAATTTCAGGCCCTTAACCTCATCCAGGAGATAGGGATAGGAATCCTCATTCTGAAAGGAGACCACCCGGCTGTCTGCACCGAAGTCCCTATGCATAATGAAGGGGATCATTCCCACATCCTTCAAAAGATGAACATTCTTTAATCTGCTAAAAAGCGTGACAAAAACCATTGCCGCAAATCCTTTCATTCGATATAATAAATTGAAATGAAAACAGCAATTATTATTCTAAACTATAATGACGCAGAACGGACAGGGGCTCTGGTCAGAACGCTCAGGAACTATAGCTGCCCCGACCATATTATTGTGGTGGACAATTGTTCTTCCGATGATTCCTTCTCCCGGCTCTCCGCCCTATCCTCTGACAGAGTCGATTTGCTAAGGACCCGGAAAAACGGCGGCTATGCCCGGGGCAATAATGCCGGAATCCGCTATGCCATAGAAAAATACCGGCCGGATGTCCTTTTCGTAGCCAATCCCGATGTCTCCTTTTCCGAGGAAACCGCCACTGCCATGGCAAAGCTCATCATGGAGAATCAAGGCTCCGGGGCTTCTTGCCCCATAGGCGTCTGCGCCCCCCTAGTCAATCAAGGCTATAATGTCTGGGACCTGCCCGGCTTCCCGGGCATCATTATGAGCCTTTTTCTTGTGGCCTTCACCCTCCATAAACGCCGTATAAGGAAGAGAATCCTGTCTGATTCCCGGCCGGTGTTTCCTGTGGGTGTTGTCGAGGGCTCTTTTCTAGCTATCTCAAGACAGGCCTATGAAAAGGCCGGCGGCTTGGATCCACGCACCTTCCTCTATGCAGAGGAAATAATCTTTGCCAAAAGACTGAAGGAAGCCGGCTTCATAGAGTGTGTCCTGAGTAATTACAGGTATGACCACCTGCATTCCGCCAGCATCAGAAAGGAGTACCACTCCTCCAAGGCGGCGGCCTTCCACCACTTCCGGGATAGCTTCCGCATATACAACCGCTATTATCTCCATACAGGCCCTGTCCGTAATTTCATTTTTGACCTGGCCTGGGGGGCGGCTTATCTGGAAAGACGCCTCTATGATTTCCTGAAAACGATTCTATAGTAATAAAGGCCAGAGTCGTGAGCGACTGCATGACGGGGCGCGGGCTATGATTTCCTGAAAGCAGTTCCAGAGAAATAAAGGAGAAGGAAAAAGGGTCTTACCATTAGGACTTTTTTCCCCTCCTGCCCATGGCCTCCAAGAGGATTTCCCCAATGGTATCCGCCATATGATCCCAGGAGAACCGGTCCCCATCTGCCTCAATATTTCTTTGGAAATCTACCCTTCCCCTGAGGGAATAGAACCTGCGGATAGCCTCTGCCAAATCCCTTTCATCAGAGGGACTGCAAAGCACCCCGGTCTCTCCCTCTCTCACCACCTCCGGTAATCCCCCGGCCCGGGTGGCAATTACCGGTTTCCGGAAGCCGAAAGCAATCTGGGCGATTCCGCTCTGGGTCGCGTCTGTGTAGGGCAGTACCGCGGCATCACAGGCATTGAAATAGTTCTGTACCTCCCTGTCCGGTGTATAGCCGTCATGAATCTCCACCAAATCCTCAATCCCCAATTCCGCCATTTCCCGGCCATATTCAGGATAGGTTCCTCCAAAATCCCCGGCCACAGTCAGCTTCACAGGAAAAGCCTCCTTCTTCAAAATGGCCAGGGCCCGCAATAGATAGTGAAGCCCCTTATAGGGTCTGACAAAACCAAAGAAGAGCAGCTTTCTGTCGGACCTTCCCTCTTCAGAAGCACCGGCAGGTTCCGGAGAATCCCCCTCCCCCAAAGTCCTAAACATATCATAGGTCGGATGCATATTTATCCAATATCTGGGTGACTTCCTGATGGTTTTCAGCTCAGACGCTTCCTTTTCCGAGTGCAGGAGATAGAAGCTGCCCTTTTTCAGGGTTAACCTGGTCAGAAAACGGTCCAGGGGAAAGCGCTCATGGGGGAATACGTTATGGCATATAAATAGGATCTTGGCGTGAATACGCATAGAAAGCAGACGGTAGCAGGGGGCAAAATAGGGATGCCACCACTCAATAATAACCAAATCCGGTTTCCAGCGGTTCACCGCACCCCCAATCCGCAGAATATTAATGGGGTTTGCGGTATTAATGAGAAACTTGGCGTCATCAACCCGAAAGCTGTCATTTTCATAATCCCTCTGCTCTTTATGAAAAAGGAATTTGGGGTATTGCATACTATATGATATGGTTTTTACTTGGAAGCGTTTCCTAAGGGCGGCTACCAGGAGACCCGTATAATGAGATATACCGCCCTTATAAGGATAGACGGGGCCGATTACCGCTATCCGCGGCCGCCCGGAGTCCTTTTGTCCCCCTCCTGCTTTTCCTAACGAAATGCCCATTAAATACGCACTCCTCTCTAACTCAGCCTCCGGACCACTGTACCCATAGCAGGGGATTAGAATTTCACAGCCTCCGGACAACTATGACCATAGCAAGGGATTAGGATTTCACAGCCTCTGCCCCATCCCCGCCCCTGGGGCCGGAATCTTCCTCAGGCTTATCCTTTACCCGGGAATTGTCCCTATCGCCGGACTCAAAGCGCCGGAGCCTGTACTGGACATCCTCCAGAATCTTCCGGTTAGCGGCAATTAGATCTGCCTGAAGACCCATCATAAAGGTCATGAAGCCCAGCATCATTAGGGTACTGGCAAAAACCAGGGACTGGATATGGCCGTTGCCCTCTCCTGCCGCAAAGAAAAAGATAAAGCGGACCCCCAGGAAAAGGCCTATCAGGAAGGGAATCAGGCCTACAATAGTGAAAAACACCAGGGGCCTATACATCATGAAAGCCCGGATAATGGTTAGAATAGATTTCTTTATATATCCGCCCATACTGTGAAAAAGTCTGGACTTTCTGAGCTCCGGATTGGTTTGAATCGGCACGGAGGTAATGGCCATCTGATTCCGGCCCGCCTGCACAATGGTTTCCAGGGTATAGGTATAATTATTAATGACATTCAAATGCATGGCGGCATCCCGGGAGAAAGCCCGGAAACCGCTGGGAGCATCGGGAATACTGGTGGCGGAGGCCTTCCTGACCACAAAGCTGCCCAGATGCTGCAGCTTTTTCTTCAAAGGTGAAAAACCGGGAGTATCATCTATGGGCCTCTCCCCAATGACAATCTCCGCCTTTCCGTCCAGAATAGGCCTTACCAGCTTCTCGATATCCTCTCCCCGGTATTGATTATCCGCATCCGTATTGACAATGATATCCGCACCATTGCGGATACAGGCATCCAGACCTGCCACAAACCCCTTGGCGAGACCCTTATTATTGGCAAAACTGACAATATAATTGACCCCCCAATCCCGGGCCACCTGAACGGTATTGTCGGTACTGCCGTCATTAATTATGAGATACTCTATTTCATCGATCCCCTCAATATGCTTAGGCAGGTCATCCAAAGCAATTCTCAGCGTTTCCGCCTCATTGAGGCAGGGAATTTGAATAATCAGCTTCATTACTCCTCCGACTTCTCTTTCACGATAAATACAGGCCGTCGTTTGGTCTCCAGATAGGTCTTGGAGAGATAGAAAGAAATAATGCCCAGGGCCAGCAGCAAAACTCCCGTGCACAAAAGGATTAAGGCGGCCAGGACCGGCTTTAGATCCCAGGCCCCACGGCAAAAGAAAACCAGGCTCACTATGAGATAGATGAAGGAGCCAAAGGAAACCGTCGCCCCAAGGCCTGCTATGATTTCCAGAGGTTTAGTGGAGAATGCCACAATCCCCTCTATGGCATAGCGAAAGAGATTCCAGAAGGACCATTTCGTTTCTCCTGCAATCCGCTCCACATTCTCAAACTCAAACCACTTGGTCTTGAAGCCTATCCAGCCATAGATGCCCTTGGTAAAACGGCTATACTCCCCCATGGAGAGAATTGCTTCCGCCATCTGCCGGGTCATGACCCGGTAATCACGGGCGCCATCCACTATCTCCGCCGTTGAAATCTTGTTCATGAGGCGGTAGAAACGCCGGGCAAAGAAGGACCGGATGGGCGGTTCTCCCTGTCTGGTCACCCTGCGGGTCGCGGCAGAATCATAGCCATCCACATAGACTGCCTCAAACATATCCGGTAAGAGGCTGGGCGGATCCTGCAAATCCACATCCATACAGACCAGATAATCCCCTCTGGCATGTTCGAGCCCCGCCAAAAGCCCCGCTTCCTTACCGAAATTCCGGGAAAAGGAAACATACCGGATAGACTTATCCTCTTTGCTTAAGTTCTTAATTAGCTCCAGGGTTTTGTCCTTAGAGCCGTCATCGATAAACAGAAGTTCAATAGAAACCTCCGGCCATCGCTCCTGAAAGGTCTTTCTAGTATCCTTAAAGGCCTCGCAAAAATATGGAATTGCCTCCTCTTCATTAAAGCAGGGGACGATTACACTGAGAAGTTTCATTCTTATCTGTTTCACTCCATCCAATCATATTAATCCTGTTTTCTAATCCGCAGCACATCGCCTATATCAATAAGCCCGGAGGACTTCCCCTGTCTGTCAAATCCGGAATCCTGCCGGAATAAAGGCTCTGATCCCTTTAGTTCGGACAGCCTGAGGAAGAGTCTCTGACCCGGATGAGGTGCACTGGGCATATTCCCCATCTCCGGATCCCTTATTTCCTCTACCCGCATGGGCACATTCTCCCCTCCGGGTTTCATTACCTCGATTTGATCTCCCACAGAAAACTTATTCTTCTGCCGGATAACCGCCCCCCCATCCTCTGTCACATCCTCCACAATACCCAGATAGACATAATCCTGGGTATAGGTATTATTGTCATAAATCTGTGAATCCACATCGGGTTTGCCAAAATAAAAGCCTGTATAGAACTGCCGGGTGGTGCACTTACGGATCTCCTCCTCATACCGGGGAATATTGTCCCTATAGACCTGCTCGGACTCAAAGAAGTCATCAATAGCCTTCCTATAGGTGCGGGCCGTTACCGCCACATAGAGGGCGTTCTTCATCCGGCCCTCAATCTTCAGGCTATTCACCCCCGCCCGGACCAGTTCCGGAATGTGGCTTACCATACAGAGGTCTTTGGAATTAAAGACATAGGTTCCCCGCTCATTCTCCTCCACCGGCAGATAAACACCGGGCCTTGTCTCCTCCACCAGGGAGTAGCGCCAGCGGCAGGGATGGGAACAGGCCCCCTTATTGGCATCCCGCCCTGTAAAGTAATTGGACAAAAGACATCTTCCGGAATAGGAAATGCACATGGCTCCATGTACAAAGGCCTCAATCTCCATATCCTCCGGCAGATGCTGTCTCAACTCACTGATTTCCTGCAGGGATAATTCTCTGGCAACCACAAGCCGCCTGGCACCCAGCCTTCTCCAGAAGAGGGCCGTCCTATAATTGGTAGTATTGGCCTGGGTACTAATGTGGATATCAATCTCCGGACAAACCTCCCGGGCCAAATCAAATATTCCCGGATCTGAGATCAATAAAGCGTCGGGACGAATTTCCCTGATTTCGGAAAAATATCTCCCGGCAGCCTCCAAGTCCCCATTATGGGCAAAAATATTAGCGGTAACATAGACCTTGGCCCCCCTGCTATGGGCGAAGGAGATGGAGTCCTTCATCTCCTCCGGAGAAAAGTTTCTGGCAGAAGCCCTAAGGCTCATAAACTGACCGCCAATATATACTGCATCCGCCCCAAAGGTCACTGCAGTTTTCAGCTCCTCCGGCCCCTTGGCCGGAAGCAAAAGCTCTGGCTTCTTCATTCAGACTCCTCTTCCTCCTTTTCCGCTGCCGCCATAACCGCCATCATCTCCTCTGCGGTCATAGACGTATTCAAGGTATAGGTACCGGGCTGCAGAAGACCGTGATAGGGCGAGAGCCGCTCCTGAAAAAGGAAAAGGGTCGAATCCTCAATTAGTCCCGCGTTTTCCAGAATATCCCCAATGGCCGAGGGTCCGGCCCCCATGGGAATCACCACCTCCACATCGGCTCCCGCACCGGTCGTGATAGGAGGCTCCGAGAATACCCGGTAGCCGAAGTCATAGGCTTTGAAAGCCGCCCGATAAATCAGCAAAAGACCTGCCAGAATCAGCATGACCCTGACCACGATTGCCAATATGGAAATTCCGGATTTCTTTAAATTCATATCAAAAATTCAGTCCGGTCATAAGCCGGTCCATAGCCTGCCGCATTATAGCGCAAAAGGCAGCCTCTGACTGCAGAAACCCATATATCATGGGTTCCTGACAGTCTTCCTCATACCTGTCCGTAAATTCCAAAGCGGCGTCAGAAAGTTCCTCGTCAGGGGTTGATGTATACAGCCTGAAATAGTCCTCCCTAATATTATTAACTCTGGAGAAAAAGGCAGGATCCCCGGAAATCTCCGACTTCCACTTCATATAATCCTGATATTCCGGCGTAGAGCAAATGGAACTAATTAAATGATCTACATCCGCCTCGATGTTATTATTCATTCTCATATTCCATCTCCCATCTTCCCAAGCCCATGTCCTAAGAGCAGAGAAATGACTTAATCCCGCCCTAAGGATATAGGCTATCCCCGGCTGACCTGACCCCGCAAAAGCATGAACCCGGTCAGCCGGGGCATACATAAGTCTCTATACTTCCATGATAATAGGAATAATCATAGGCCGGCGTCTAGTCTCCTTCCAGAGATAGGAAGAGAGATTATCCCGAAGGGTATTCTTTATCTTGCCCCAGTCCGTAATGCCGGCATCTGCCAGACTGTCCAGGGATTCCTGGAGAATATCCGTAGAATCCTCCAAAAGCGCATCCGCCTCCCTGACATAAACAAAGCCCCGGGAGACGATATCCGGTCCCGCCAAAAGCTGGCCCGTTCCCTTTTCCAGCACCAGGACAATAATGACAATCCCGTCCTCCGCCAGGTGCTGCCTATCCCGGATTACCACATTTCCTACATCACCCACACCCAGGCCGTCTACGAATACAGAACCCACATGGGCCCTACCCGTAACAGCGGCCCCCTTCTCGTCCAGCTCCAGAATATCTCCGGAACGAATCATGAGAATATGCTTGCTATCATAGCCCAAAGCCCTGGCAATCTTCTCCTGGGCATGGCGGTGCCTGAATTCCCCATGAACGGGAATAGCATACTTGGGCCTAACCAGAGAATAAATCAGCTTGATTTCCTCACTGCAGGCATGACCGGATACGTGTACATCCAGAATCACCTCGGCTCCCTTGGCTTCCAGCTCATTAATAATCTTGGAAACCGCCTTTTCATTGCCGGGAATGGGGGAAGCGCTCAGGATAATCGTATCATTTGGCTTAATTGCAATCTTTTTGTGGACACTGGTAGCCATCCTGGACAGGGCTGCCATAGACTCGCCCTGGCTTCCCGTTGTAATAATGACGGTCTTTTCATCCGGATAATTCCTCAATTCATCCACATCAATAAGGGTATTCTCAGGAATCTGAATATAGCCCAGTTCCTGGGCAATCTCAATGACATTTGTCATGGACCGCCCTTCCAGCACCACCTTTCGCCCATACTTATAGGCAGAATTAATAATCTGCTGGACCCTGTCCACATTTGAGGCAAAGGTAGCGACCACCAGACGGTTGCTGGTATGCTCGGCAAATAGGGTATCAAAAACTACGCCAATGGTACGCTCAGACTTAGTAAAGCCCTCCCGCTCAGCGTTGGTGCTGTCGCACATTAGGGCCAAAACACCCTTTTTCCCAATCTCGCCTATCCTCTGGAGATCAATGGGGTCGCCAAATATAGGCGTATAATCCACCTTGAAGTCTCCTGTGTGCACTACTACTCCTGCCGGGCAATAGATAGCCAGGGCAGAAGCATCCGTAATGGAATGATTGGTCTGGATGAATTCTACACGGAAATCCCCCAGGCTGACAGTCTGACCATGCTTTACCACGTTTCGCTTCGTTGTAGTCAAAAGGTTATGCTCCTGAAGCTTGCGCTCAATAAGTCCCACAGTCAGTTTAGTGGCATAAACAGGCACATTGACATCCTTTAATACATAAGGCAGGGCCCCGATATGGTCCTCATGTCCATGCGTGATAAAAAAGCCCTTCACTTTGTCGATATGCTCAACCAGATAGGATACATCCGGAATACAGAGATCAATTCCCAACATATCGTCCTCAGGAAAGGCTATGCCGCAGTCCACTACAATGATACTGTCAGCGTATTCAAAGGCCGTGATATTCATTCCTATCTGTTCCAATCCTCCCAGCGGAATGATTTTCAACTTTGAATGCGTTTCACTATTCAGTTTGCTCACTCTTCCTCTCTTTCTCCTTAAAATATTATATTTCTATAGATACATCCTCTAAAACGGTATGCAGTGCCGCTATAGCCCGCTGCAGCTCCCGTTCATCGTCCACCATCTCATAGACAGCCTCTTCGCTGGTTTTGTCCCGGGATACATCCTTCAGAATAAGGGCATCCGAATCACCCTCCTCCTCTTCTGCAACAAGAATATAGGATACATCCTCCACATCAGCCTTGCCAATCACATAGAAGTCTTGCTCTTCCCCATTATCCAGCGTAAAAGCCACCTTATCCAAAATCAACCCCCCTGTATACTAAGGTCATATAAACTGTCATTCGCAATCCGCTTTTCTCCCTGCCCATAAAGGCAGGACACCTCCTGTCCCCCTTCGGGAACCCTTGAGCCCTCCTGAAATCGAGTAGACTGACACCTGCTCGATTCGGCTAAGCCCGTCATCCCAAGTCCCTGGGACTCTCGATGAGGGCTGGAGCCAAAGCCCCGCCTGTGCGCCGGCGCCCCGATGAGGCCGCAGCCTGCAGAGGTAAGCCCCGTCCCCGCTCAAGGCAAAGGCACTTGAGGCGGGGGATTTCTCATAATGTATTCAAATAGTCCTCTAATATAACCGCGGCAGCCACATTGTCAATGCGCTCTTTACGCTCCCTGCGGCCATTTACCCCGTTCAGCTCCAATATTTCCCCGGCCTCCACGGTGGACAGTCTCTCGTCCTGATAATAGACGGGCAGGCCGGTCCTCCTGGCAAGAGCCTGGCCAAAATCCCTGGCCTTCTCCGCCCTCTCCCCTTCACTTCCGTCCATATTTAGGGGTAATCCCACAACAAGGGCCCCGGCCCCGGATTCCACAATTATCTCCTCAATCCGGCGCAGGGTTTTGCGAAGCCTCTTCTCACTATCCCGAAAAACCGTTTCCACCCCCCGGGCCAGAGTTCCGGTCTCGTCTGTCAGGGCAATTCCCACTGACTTTGCCCCATAATCTAATCCTATATATTTCACTTATGACTCCGTCCAGCCATTGCTCCTAATATATTCCTTGAGAAGCTCCTCTACCAGCTCATCCCGCTCTACCTTCATAATGAGACTCCTGGCATTATTATGGCTTGTAATATAGGTCGGATCCCCTGACATGACATATCCGACAATCTGACTGATTGGATTGTAGCCTTTCTCAGTCAAAGCCTCATATACTGTGGAAAGCACCACTTTTACGCCAGTCTCCGGCTCCTTATCCACCTTAAATGTCTGCGTACTGTCTAAGCTTTTCATCACTGATTTTAGTTCCATGTCCAATATATCCTTCCCTATAAAACATATATTTGGTTTATTTTATCTCATATACGGGAAAATTACAATGCATAGGGAGAACTGCCCCTATCCGTGATATTCTCCATTATATTGAATCAGGGTAAGATCCTGCACTCCGTCCAGCCCCCTTAGCTCATCCACCCTGCCCAGCTCCTCCTCCGGCAAATCCAGAGATATGGTAATCTCCGCAGTCTCACCCCGGAAAACCTTGGACTTCACGGAATGGGGAATCCCGGAGAGACGGCTTAGGGCCTCTTTCTCAGCCTCCCCGCCGCCACAGTGGAGAATCATTACATAGGACAGGGCCCTTCTCTGCTTCCTGTGCATAATCATAACTAGGACAAGCATAAAGGCCATGCCGATAGCGGCCAAAACATACATGCTTGCCCCCACCGTTATTCCCATGGTAATGGCCCAGAAGAGGTACATGATATCCAGGGGCTCCTTGACTGCAGTCCGAAAACGCACAATGGAAAGGGCTCCTACCATACCCAGGGAAATCACGATATTAGTACTAATTGCCAATGTGACCATACAGGTCAGTACCGTCATCCCTATCAAGGTCAGGGCAAAGGTCCTGCTGTATACCACACCGCTAAAGAATTTCTTGTATATTTCATAGATTAGAAGTCCAATAAGCAAAGCCACAAGCATGTCACAGAGAATCGTGACGATAAGTCCGGGAGAAACATTCTGCTGAAAGAGATCGGACTCTAATATGGACTTTTTTATCATGGAACGTACACTCATATTTATCTCCGGTAACGAATCATTCTCAAAAGGGCTTATCCCATTATCGGTTTTAACCTGCCTA
>JAILCB010000193.1 GCA_024680595.1 Lachnospiraceae bacterium
CATGGCACGGGATTTTCATACACTTCTCTTCTTCATCCTCTGGGTCCTATACTGATACATGAGCAGGGCCGCGGATATGGCGGCATTCAGGGATTCCGTTTTGCCCATCATAGGGATAGAAATCCGCTCATCCGCCAGAGAAGACAGCTCATCACTTAGGCCCCTTCCCTCATTTCCAATGAGAAAAGCCGTCTTTTTGGGATATTCCGCCTCGAAATAGAGCTGCTCCGCCTTAGGATGGGAGGAGTAAATACGGACCCCCTCCTCCTTTAATCCCAGAATCAGATCCGGTAAATCACTGCTATAAAGGAAGGGCACCCGGAAGATGGATCCCATTGTGGAACGGACCACCTTTGGCGAATATATATCCGCCGTATTCCTATCCATAAGGATTCCGGAAACCCCGGCTCCTTCCCCAACCCGCAGCATAGTTCCCAAATTGCCGGGATCCTGTATTCCTTCCAGAATCAGCAGTAATCCCTCCGAACTCCGCATAATCTGCTCAATCGTATAATGTCTTTGTCTCACAACTGCCAGAATTCCCTGGGGATTCTGGGTGTCCGAAAGGTGGTTGAATATATTCTCCTTTATAATTTCACCCTGAATATCCGGATGATCCTTGCGGAAGCTCTGGGAAATAAAGACTTCAATAATGTCATCCTCCGGAATTTCCCGAAAGGACCTCAAGCCCTCTACAACAAAGGCATCCTCTTCCCGGCGGGCCCTGGACCTGTCCAAAAGCTGCCGGATTCTCTTTAATTTTGGATTTGATGGGGATTCAATCATCTTGCCAGCGCCTTTGCCACTTCAATAGGATATTCCGGTATGTCCTTCTTCATAGCCAGAGCCTCATCGATATCCACATCCGTGAATTTTCCATCCCTGAAGCATACCACCCGGTTAATCACTCCCTTATCCAGCAGGTCTGCCGCATAGGCTCCCATAATCGAAGCATAATAACGGTCTCTGCAGGTAGGGGATCCGCCCCGCTGCATGTATCCCAGAATCGTGGCCCTGGTCTCCATACCGGTAGCCGCCTCAATTCGCCTTGCCATAGAAGTGGAATGTCCGATACCCTCGGCATTGACAATGAGGAAATGCTGCTTTCCCACCTTCCTTAATGCCGTAATATGATTGATAATCTTCTGCTCATTATAGTCATAGCGTTCCGGCAGGAGAATCTCCTCGGCACCACTGGCAATACCGCACCAAAGGGCTATGTAGCCCGCATGTCTGCCCATAACCTCTATAATAGAGCAGCGCTCATGGGAGCTGGAGGTATCACGGACCTTATCAATGGCCTCCATGGCGGTATTCACGGCTGTATCAAAGCCAATGGTATACTCCGTGCAGGCAATATCCAAATCGATAGTTCCGGGAATTCCCACAACTCCTATTCCCTCATGGGACAGGCCCAGGGCACCCTTATAGGAGCCGTCGCCTCCAATGACCACAATAGCGTCCACATCATATTTCTTCAGGATATCCGCACCCTTCTTCCGGCCCTCTTCCGTCTTGAACTCTTCACATCTGGCAGTCTTCAGAACTGTACCGCCTCTTTGAATCGTTTCCGAAACGTCCGGAACTGTTAATTCCCGGATATCCTCACTCAGAAGTCCCTGATAGCCCTTGTCTATACCCATTACCCTCATGCCATTCTTCAGGGCCTTCCTGACAACACCGCGGATTGCGGCATTCATGCCGGGGGCATCTCCTCCACTGGTGAGAACTGCAATTGTCTCAATCTTCTTCTCTGCAATCATATGCTTTCCTTTCTGTATAATTTATACAAGCCTTACATTGTCCTGACCGACAATCTCCGATAATTTCCCAATGAGGACGTCATCGGCCCGGACATTCTGGGAGGCGGGCAGCACTTTCTGCTGTCTCTCCCGATTCAGGAATATAATAACCTTGTCCCTTCCCTCCGAATCAAATAATATCTGACTAATGGCGGGATTTCTCCTCTCGTAGTCGCTCTTGTCGGCGAAGCGGATATAGAGCTTGCGGGGCATTTCATCAAAGGACTGGACTGCATCCACTATGAGCTGGCCGTCCTTTTCATCCTCCACCTTCACCCTTCCCGTCAGGAAAACCTTATTATCCTGCTTCAGATAATTGGCAAAGGACATATATTGATTGGGCCAGACGATACATTCCACCGCACCTGTCAGATCCTCCACAGAAAGGATGGCCATGGTATCTCCCCTCTTGGTCTGCTTGGTTACAACAGAGGAAATAAGGCCTCCAATAGTCACCCGCCTGCCTTCTGTCAGTCCCACGGTATTGGTCTCCGGATTCAGGTAGAAGTCTGTGGTTTTCGCATTAATATTCTTTTTCCAAAGATCTTCATATTGATCCAGCGGATGACCGCTGAGATATATTCCCAATACCTCTTTTTCATAGAATAGTATCTGTTCCTTGGGGAATTCCCCGCAATCCGGCAGGGCTATCCCCTTCATATTAGCGGCTTCCGCCCCTCCCATTAGATCAAATATGGACATTTGGCCGGAAAGATTATTCTTCCTCTCCTCCGCAGCGGAATCCATCATTCTCTGATATACGGATATATACTGCTTTCTGGTTCCGCCCAGAGAATCGAATACACCTGCTTTAATAAAGGCCTCCACCGCCCTTTTATTGACCTCCGTTCCGGAAACCCTGTCCAGAAAGTCCTGTAGATTGGAGAACTTCCCTCTCTGCTCCCGCTCCCTAATAATGGTCTGGATAGTAGGAATTCCCACAGACTTTATGGCCGCCATGCCATAGCGGATGGACCGGTCTCCGGCAGGGGTAAATCCGGCCTCCGCCTCATTTACATCAGGTGGCAGGAGCTCAATTCCCATGGAGCGGCAGGAAAGCATATATCCTCCCATCTTTGAGGCATTGTCTATGACACTGGTAAGCAGGGCCGCCATGAATTCCACCGGATAATAATACTTGAGGAAGGCGGTCTGCATGGTCACATAGGCATAGCAGGCAGCGTGGGATTTATTGAAAGCATATTTGGCGAAGTCCAGCATTTCTCCATATATCTTCTTTGCGGTCCCTTCCGATATCCCCTTGGAAATACAGCCGGGAACTCCCTGCTCCTTGTTGCCGTGAACGAAGTTCTCCTGTTCCTCCTCCATGACATGCTGCTTCTTCTTACTCATGGCCCGGCGCAGCAAATCGGCCCGGCCCAGAGTATAGCCTCCCAGCTGCTGCACGATCTGCATGACCTGCTCCTGATAGACAATGCAGCCATAGGTGGGCTTGAGGATTGGCTCCAGCTCCGGACAATCATATTGTACATTGGCCACATTCCTCTTTCCCGCAATATACTTGGGTATGAAGTCCATGGGTCCGGGCCTGTAGAGGGCAATTCCTGCAATAATGTCCTCCAGGGACTCCGGCTTCAGATCCTTCATGAAGCGCTGCATTCCGCCGGATTCTAACTGGAAGATACCATCTGTGTCCCCGGTTCCTATATAATCCAGGACCTTTTTGTCATCATAATCAATCCTATCGATGTCCAGATTCAGTCCGGGATGCCTTTTATTAGCATATTTCACGGCATTTTGAATGACTGTCAGAGTCCGGAGCCCCAGGAAGTCCATTTTTAGGAGGCCCAGTTCCTCCAGGGTGGTCATGGTAAACTGGGTGGTAATCTCCCCATTACTGCCCCGGGACAGGGGGACGTATTTATCCGCGTCCTCTGGTGTAATCAAAATGCCTGCCGCATGCATGGAAGCGTGGCGGGGAAGCCCCTCCAGCCGCTTACACATATCAATGACCTTGTGGACCTCCTCATCCGTCTCATAAAGCTTCCTCAGATCATTATTCTCCTCCAGAGCCTTTTGCAAGGTAATATTCAGCTCATTGGGAATCATTTTGGAAAGCCTGTCTCCAAAGGAATAGGGTAAATCCATGACCCTGGTCACATCCCGGATGACACCCTTAGCGGCCAGTGTTCCAAAGGTCACTATCTGGACGCATTTACTTCTGCCGTATTTCTCAACCACATAATCAATGACCTCCTGCCTTCTCTCAAAGCCGAAGTCCACGTCAATATCCGGCATGGAAACCCGCTCTGGATTTAGGAATCTCTCAAAGAGAAGGTCATACTTTATGGGATCGATATCGGTAATCTTCAAGGCATAGGACACCACCGCTCCGGCGGCGCTGCCCCGTCCTGGCCCCACGGATATTCCATGCTCTCTGGCATAATGAATGTAATCCCAGACAATGAGGAAGTAATCCACATATCCCATTTTCTCGATAACCGACAGCTCATACTCCATCCTTTCATGCAATGTGCCGTCGTCATCGGGATATCGCTCCTTTAAGCCTTTCTCGCAGAGATGTCTGAGATAGGCCTTGGAATCCGCGTACTCCGGAGGAATATCAAAATGTGGAAGCTTGGTTTTGTGGAATTCGATGGTAACATTACACCGATCCGCAATCTTCTGGGTATTCTCCAGAGCCTCCGGGGCAAAGGGGAAGAGCCTTTGCATCTCCTCCTCGGACTTCACATAGTACTGGCCCCCTTCATAGCGCATCCTGTCCGTATCATCCAGCTTTTTCCCGGTCTGCAGACAGAGCAGGATATCATGGGGCTCCTCATCCTCCCTATAGGTGTAATGGATATCATTGGTAGCAACCAGGGGGATATCCAGTTCCTTTGACATAGACAGGAGCTCGCGGTTCACCGTTTTCTGCATATCTATGCCGTGGTCCTGCAGCTCCAGGAAATAATTATCCTTACCGAAAATCTCCTGGTAACGGAGGGCCGCCTCCCTGGCCTCCTTGCGGAATCCCCTCACAATATTTCTGGGAATCTCACCGGCCAGACAGGCCGACAGGGCAATGATGCCCTGGTGGTAGCGCTCCAGCACCTCCATATCCACCCTGGGTTTATAATAATATCCCTCTGTAAAACCGATGGATACGATCTTCATGAGGTTCTGATATCCTGTATTATTCTCCGCCAATAGAACCAGATGATAATATCGATCGTCACCGGTCCCGGCCTCCCTGTCAAATCGGGAACCCGGAGCCACATAGATTTCACAGCCTAGAATTGGCTTAATTCCTGCTTCCAGTGCTGCCTTGTAGAAATCAATGACTCCAAACATTACCCCGTGGTCCGTTATAGCGGCGGCATTCATTCCCATGGACTTTACCCGGGCCACATATTCTTTAATTTTGTTGGACCCGTCCAAGAGAGAATACTCGGTGTGGGTATGAAGATGCACAAAGGACATAGGAAACCTCTATAACTCCGCCTTATACGTTACTGTTCACTTTTCCGGCCGCCACATAATTATTAATAAGGGCATAAATATCAGTCCGTTTCGGTGCTGTTGTCTTTAGATTAAATGCTGTCTTCACCTCAAAGGTATTTTCATCAATATGATTTACCTCAAAGTGGTCCTGATAGAAAGGAATCTTTGCCGGAATACAGTCATAAAGGATTCCTTTCACCTCTTCCGGGGCACAATCAGGATAGTTGATATTCCAGATTTGTCTGCGGTTAGGTTTCCTCTTCATCACCTCTCTGGTGGATTCCTCGAAGAACTTATCGATAACGGAGAAATCC
>JAILCB010000211.1 GCA_024680595.1 Lachnospiraceae bacterium
ACTCTCCCCTCCTCCACTGGATTTAGCCACACCTTCCGTCTTCCGGACCCCCGCCGCCCCGGGATACATCCTGTCTCCTGTGCCTACTCTCCCCTCCTCCACTGGATTTAGGCACACCTTCCGTCTTCCGGACCCCTGCGGCACCGGGACAGCCCCAGGAGGTCAAGCGGGTGACCAGACGGAAATATCCTGACCCCCGCGGCACCGGGACAGCCTCAGGAGGTCAAGCGGGTGACCAGACAGGAATATCCGGACCCCTGCAGCGGTGGAACAGCTCTTTTGCACCTAAGCCTCCAGGCCGGCTCCTCAATTCACTGGCGAAAAAATCCAAATGGGACCAAAATAATGATTTAATGACCTTTAAGTATTTGAATATCAATGTGAAATATGTTATTTTAAATACAATATTCTACATAGACTAAAAGGAGGTGAAATAATGTTTCAGAAAAGACTTCGAAAAGGACTGGCATTACTTCTGTGCTGGGTTATGATATTAGGTTCTGCTGTAACAACCCCTGCCGCGGAAAAACCAGAAAAGCTAGGCAACACGGACGAAATGTATCCAAGCTATGAATTATCTGGACTAGATAGTGTAGATAGCCTGTTTTTTGTCCTTGAAGAGAACGAAAGCAAGACAATTCAGGATCTTGTCAATGAGCTGTCCGCTAATTTAGTCGTAAATCAGACAACGGATGAAGAGGGAAACATCCGGGAAGAACTCCTTGATGTGACGGATCAATCAGACCTTACCGTTACTATTTATGATGATGAAAATCCGCTTGATGCCAATACTGAGCTTTCCTGGAAAGATTATAACTATGAAATAACTTTGAATACCGTGGATGGAAGCGAGATTACAGAAGACCAATGCAATAGCCTTTCCAGTACGGTATCCACGGTTAAGTATACCATCGAGGACAATTTTGACGGGGAATATCAGGCATTTTCCGAAGAGACTTACTCAGAAGTGAAAGATGCCATAGCAGAGGAAATTACCATAAGCAAAACAGAGGACGAGGAAGAGATCAGCCCTTACGAAGCCTGTGATGTGAAAATTTACCAAAGCAACACAGAAATAGCAGACTACTATGAGGATGTAGTTGCATCGGATAGCCTGACCTATAGGATCTATGATGATGACAACCTAATACAGGATAGTAAGAGCCTAAGCATTACCATGGTCACTGCTGTGGATGAACTTACTGTTCCGAATATTTCGGTTGGCCCCGGCCAGAAGATCCCTTCCGAAACGGAAACGTATCATCTATCTGACGGAGTGGAGGATGCCGTTCTGGACTGGAGCCACGAGGACAATGAATTCGGAGTCTTTAAAGGTGAAAAGTATTTCCTTAGGGGCCACACTTATGTGGTTTCAGCCAATGCGGTATTGAAGGACGGCTACCGCTTTGACCTGGATTATATAGAGCTAAACGAAGAAACCGAACCGGAAATCGAATGGGAAATAATGGAGGATGAGGACTATGAGCCTATCGTGAGACAGGATGAGAACGGGAACTCATATCTTGTCCTTATAGGAGAATTATCACTCCCTACAGGTGACTTTGATATAGACATGTCTTCCCTGCCCACCCTTGTAGAGGCCGGATCCGAGTATACCTGCCAGGTGACCATATGCGCGGAAGATGGAGGCCTGCTTTTTGAGGACGAAATCTCCGGCGACTATTCAGTAACTTTAGGCGACGGCGAAACGATAGGGTTCGAGGGCCCTGAGGGCCCTACCCTGGCCTCGGACAGAAAGTCCTTAACCCTGTCCTTCCCTTATTCTCCTGAGGCAATAACATCCGGGACAACACGTACAGATGCCATCACTGTAACATGCAGAAATATATCTGCATTCGATAATAAAGAGGATGAAGCGTACATTCTGGTCACGGGCCAGATCCTGACAACTTCGGATGAGGCAGAAGAGATCGACAATATTTCAGGGAATGGAATGACCTATGATAGTAATACGCAAATCCTATCGGACATGGGCATCCAGTTAAAGAACAATGAAGGAGTATTCGAGACCGTTTCCGGCTCCCTGATAGCGGCCATTACCGACAGCAGTTCAGATGCCCTGGACGCCACCACACGAGAGAATATCACAAAGGCTGTAGCAAGTGGAAATACCATTACCGCCGTACTCAAGGCCGAGTCCACATCCGTCAATTCCACGGAGGTCCAGGATTTTGTAAAGGCCACCACAGGTAATACGAATGTTCAAAAGGTTGAGGGCCTGGATGCCTATAATATTGGTATTGATCTCTATTCTGTGAAAGCGGAGGGGAACACAAGCACTGCCCAGGAGAATTTGGGAAGTCTGAACTCCCTTCAGGGCACCGGACTGACTCTTGTCGTTGATGCCAATGAGAAAACCGCGACGGTCTACGAGGATGGTTTAGCTAATTCCTCCCAAATTATTAGAAATTATTCCATACTCCATGATAATAAAAAGAAAAAAGTCCAGATATCGGTAAATTGGATTGAGAGGAAATCAAAAACATCTACAGCATCCAACAGCAACGATTTGAATCAGCCGATGGCCAATAAGATATCAGGAACAGACCAATTAGCCCTAGAATTCACCACCGATTCATTCTCGAAATTTACCCTTTTCTATACAGATACGGCCGCTTCCTCACAGGTATCCGGAAATGCCCTGCTCCAGAAGCAGATTCAGGAGCTCTTGGATAATTATTCGGCGGACAGAGGCATTCCCGTCAGCCTTAATAGCAAGGTGGATAGCAAGGACTATTATATTGACGTAGTCTTTGACCAGGCCGTTCAATATGACGGAAGAGCCCATTTGACCGCCTCCGCCAACAAGACCAGCAAGACCAAGGCCGCGGATATCCGCCTGAAAGTGACCTACAGCGACTCTGCCGATACGGTGACCAAGAATAGCCTGCCAAAGAACCTGATAGCCGTGGCAACCCTGAAGAATCCCAAGAATGCCACCGTAGATGCCAGCGGTCAGTCCGTCGTTGCAAAAACCACCAAGCAATGCTATATCAGCTCTGTCAAGATTAAGAAGGTAAAGGGAGCCAGCCTGACTGAGGATGAAAAGCAGCTCATGAGGGACCTGAATAAAGCCCTGAAAGCTGCTGTCAAGGAGAAGAATGGCAATAATTACAAGAAAAACGGAAAGACCTACCGGGGCTATCTGGACAGCGATACCAGCACGGCGGCCGAAAGGCTTCTGGATGACGCCCACGGCAGCTTCACTGTCCTTCTCCTGCCCAGGGTTCTCATGGACCAAACTCTGGCAGACGGCAGCTCCGTGAAGCTGGATACCTCCGCCGCCAGTGCCAAGATAAAGAATACTGCCGTGAAGAGCATAAAGAACGTAAAGCTCACCTACACCTACGGCGATGTGGAAAAGAAGAATCAAAAGACCTTCAAGCTCAAGTATAATGCCAAGAAAGCCAAGGACATCACCGCCGGGATACAGAGTGACGGAACTGTCACCCTCACAGGAGCCAATAACTACGCCGGCACCATAACAGGAATCGCCGCCAACTGAAGCTTAAAACTTCGGAAGGCGACAACCCAAATCGGGCAGGGCGGTTAAATCCGCCCTGCCCGATTGATATTTCCCGGCCCTAAATCTATTACAGCAATACTATTGCCTCACAGCTTTCAAGCCAAAATATAGGATTATCTACTGCAGGTAATCAGAACTTCGCATGGAAAATTACATTATCATTCTCCCAGAAACGGATCTTTATCTCCTTCTGAGCACAATTGGCGCCGACATTCAGGCTGGTTGTCCAAATGGTAGCATCATCCCGCAGAGGCTTCTCATCCTTCTCCACCCCATAGCCATAGAAGGTACGCAGCTTCTCATACTGGCTCATGCAAGAGGGATCAAACTTGCCGTCCTTATCCCGGCGGGTATGCAGTGAAGCATAGGCTACAGCCTTGATGGCCTCATAATTATAGTCATTATGTACCCAGTAATTGGTCAGGTTGGTCAGAAGCCGCCAATATTCCTCATGATAGGGCTTCAGTTCCGCGCGTCTGTCGGGATCGGCACATGCCTCATACTCATCGTACTTGCCGGAAAGCTCTGTCAAGTTCACCTCTTTGCCATTGACATTAAACTTATAGGAGCCATCATCCACCACCAGGCGGCCGGTCGCGATTGCATCATCATAATACTTCTTCATCATGGGATCATAGGTTGACTTTTCAGCTTCCTCGTAGAGCCTGGCGTCAACGAGCAGACGGCCGTCATCCATAACGGGCCACAGATGAATATATTCGCCTCTCCAGTCCATCTGGGGATTTCCCTGGTCATCCTGGAAAATGATCTGATTATAGGGGTTGGGATGATGCTTGTCAGCCCTGCGCTCCGACTCGCCAATCCACAGGGTTTCATTTCTCCACATAATAGGCTTCATAGCGTCCATGGCATCCTCTAATGTCTCAACGGGTCCGATGACCTTGGAAACCATTGCCAGCCTGCCTACTCCGGCGCCCCATGCATCCAGGGCATTCCACTTGGGAGTGATATAATAATTTGCCTGGCCATACTGATAGGGCAGATAACTAATCTCATCCTGGCCAAACTCGATAACGCCGTATTCCCCGGTTGCATCGCCGATGAGATAACACAGGTTGTTCTCAGAAACAGCCATGCTAACTCCGGGCGGCGGTGTGATGGTATACCAGTCATAGCTATTATTCAGGAACTCAATGGCCTCTTTTACCGTAGCACAATTCTGTGAGACATGCTGGCATACGCCCGTAGTACAGGCACGGAGCTCGCTCCAGGGAGTACCATCATCGCGGTGGGTCTCCCCGTGGGACGAATGCAGGCCATAACAGGTGAGCATTTCATTCTTTTCCCGCAGATTGACTTCAATGTACAGACCCTTTTCATTCATGCAGTCACAGGCCGAGTAGATCATCATATCCTTCATATCCGGATCGATATCGTCCAGCTTCTGTACCTCTTCATAGGACAGATAAAAGCCCGGTGAATAGGATACGCAGAAATTCTGGTATTTGCCGAAGGTAGTCTTGAAAACATAGGCAGGTGACTGGGAAATGTCCAGATCCATGTTGCGGCCGATTACGACCTCACCCTTACTATTCCTTTTGACCATGGATGTGCAGCCAAAAGGCGGAAGTCCGCCATTATCGGCAATCTTGTTGCCGGTAATACGCCCTCTCTCCCGAGTGCCGGGATCCGTGACATCAGGCAGCTCGATCACATAATTGCCCAGGTCCCTAAACCCTTTGTGCTCGATAATCTCAGATTCCCATGTTTTTTCACATTTCTGCATTGACATTCGCATCCTCCTTTAATTTAGTCAGTCGCAAGAAATTGCTCATAAGTATTTATAATAACTTTTAAACAGTTAAATTTAATTAAAACCTAATTTGGGGAAAAATTCAATATACGTTCCAGATCGTCACACTAACTAACCACTGTTGACTAAAGCAGGGAAAAAATATCATAATAATTAAAAGAGGTGTAATATGAGTATTTTCTTTGCAGAGACCCTGAAAAAAATCAGAACAGAAAAAGGCCTTTCCCAGCAGGCATTGGCGGATAAGATATATGTCACCCGTTCTACCATTGCCCGATGGGAAAACGGCAGCCGTCTGCCGGATGTGGCAATGATTACCCGCCTCTCCCACTGTCTCGAGGAGGATGTCAACACCCTGCTCTATGCCGCATCCGAAAGTGACGACATCCCCCATGTCATTCTCCTGGATGACACAAAGATCACCCTCACAGGGGGGCTGCCGGTTTTGGAGAGTGTTTTGCCGGATGCCACGGTTATAGGATTTACCCGGCCATCAGAAGCCATTGAATACGCCAAAGCCCACCGGGTTGCATTAGCCTTCGTGGATATCGAATTAGGAAGGGTGAGCGGCTTTGATATTTGCAAAACATTGCTGGAGATCAACCCGCACACCAACGTGGTATTCGTGACTGCCTACAGCAATTATTCCCTAGACGCATGGAAGACGGGGGCCAGCGGCTTCATGCTAAAACCCATTACCCCGGAGGACGTTAGAAATCAGCTCAAAAACCTGCGGCATCCCTTCAGAACAGGAGGAACCAATATATGAGTTATGAAATAAGCATGCCCTCCCACGTTCTTCTCGAGCTTGCTGCGGTTCTGGCCATTATAGTAATTGGCATATCCTCTCTTATGCCGGGCATAGATCGGTGGAGCAGGCGTTACTTTATTGCCTTTTATATAGTCCAGGCCCTTGGCGGTATCATCTTCGCTATCGATATGAGCACCTACATGGACCCCAATTATTTAGAGCTGACCAGATGGTTTCCCCCCCTGGAATATTTGGTCTTTTCCTTACCATTTTTGCTACTAAATCTTTATCTCACCTACTGCTGTGGTATGAATTGGAGAAAGAGCGGCATTTTTCGTATAACCATCTCTTTGTGGGGCCTATTTCTCATAATACTTATCGTAGCCCAATCTACACCCATATTCTATCATACAGACCCCACGGGCCGCTTTTATGTGACTTCATGGCATCCCTTACTGTTTGCCCCCCTGGTGGCCATGTCCATCATAGGCCTTATTACACTGATTACAAAGCGTAAGGGTCTGTCCCGCAAATACTTTTACGCCTTCCTTCTATACATTATCATTGTAACAATTACCGTAATCGTTCATTCCTTCATCTTTACACCCATACTTATTAATATCGCCTTTTTCATCGGTTCTGTCACCATGTATCTACTCATTCTGTCAGAGCAGGTTAACCAATATATGAATCAGAAAATCGCTATTTCAACTAAAAATGCAAACATCATGGTGCTGCAAATGCGTCCTCATTTCATCTACAACACTATGACCAGTATTTACTATCTCTGCGAACAGAATCCCAAAAAGGCCCAGCAGGTAATTCTAGATTTCACCTCTTACCTGCGCAAAAACTTCAACGCCATGGTCAGTACCGACCCTATTCCCTTCACTGAGGAGCTCGAGCACGTCCGCGCATATCTGGCGGTTGAGCTTACTCAGTTTGAGGATAGCCTTTTCGTCGACTACGATATACCCCATACTCAGTTCCGTCTGCCCCCTCTGTCTCTACAGCCTCTTGTGGAGAATGCCATCAAGCACGGTGTGGATCCGGAACTCGACCCTCTTCATATCCTAATTCAGACCCTGGAAACAAAGTCCGGCAATGTCATTGTCGTTAAGGATGACGGCCCGGGCTTTGACCCCGCAGATGCATTCCACTCCCAAAGTGCCCTGTCCAATATAAAGCAGCGGCTGGAGCTTATGTGTCACGGAAGTATCACAATCACCTCTAGAGAAGGGGAAGGAACCCTTGTGAAAATAGTGATACCCCAGGCAAAAACCTGAAGCAAATTAACCTGAGCCGGGGCAGATCCTTGTGAAAATTAGTGATACCCCAGGCAAAAACCTGAAGCAAATTAACCTGAGCCGGGGCAGATCCTTGTGAAAACAGCGATACCCCAGACCAGCACCCCGGCATTATTTAATTAAAGGAAAAGGGTCATCGCACTTGTAGCCATCATGACACCGTGCGATAACCCTTCCTACTAGAACTATAGAACCTTACAAGGGGACACGGGGAATACTCAAATGTTTCCCCGCCTCTTATTTTTTGACCATAATAATATCAGATTTCCCCGTCTTCCACATGGATTTTCAGCCGCATAACCGCGCTTCCCATGGACTTCCCAAGACTGTCCAGCCTAAGGCTCATGGTGGCACCGCCGCCGAGGGCATGTCTCATTACGAAGTTGAAACCACCCAGGCTGGGCAGCTCGTAACGGGTAATATCGCCCTTTACCATGTCTCCGAAATAAGCCTTGAGCTTTTCAGGCGTAACCTCACGCTCAATTATCTTGTAATACTCAGGCTTACGGGCATAGACGCATACATTTGAGGTATCGCCCTTGTCGCCGCTTCT
>JAILCB010000221.1 GCA_024680595.1 Lachnospiraceae bacterium
TCTCTCCATTATATTATCTATCAGGTCATCAGCCGCAAATATTAATTTGAACACAGTATATGCTTCACCCCCGCTTCTAATGCATTAACATAAAGCGGGGATGCAGCATATCACCTCAAAGAAATCACATTTCCTTTAACATTCTATCCGTTCGCTCTTCAATGCATTTCCTTACATTTACAAAGAACATATTGCATGGAGCTATTCCTTTTGGCTTATTATTTTTGAGCCGTTCTGCCCAGAGCCCTTCCATCTCCTTATCATCCATGTCTTCCCATAGAATGCCCTCTGCCTCCTGAAGCACTTTCTCATTATTTGACCAGAGAAGCTTGGGCATTCCATATCGGTCTTCATTATTTCTTTTCACATAGGGCTGCAGAAAGTTTCTTTCCACAAAGACATCCCAGCACGGTTTTTGGTCTTTTGCAAAACAGCAAAGCCATTCCAGACACAACCGTACATTTGAATAATTATATCCCAGCAGTCTGCCTAGATTGTCCTTTAACAATTCCCCCTTACAGATACTTTCAATGGAAGCCTTTATCTCCTTTACTTCCATGTCCTTTATGCTTTCATAGCAGGAATAAAGATAATACAAGGTCAAGTCCCAATAATCATTGCTAGACTTAGCGCGCGGCACATTGAATTGTCCTCCCTTTTCCCGATAGGGAACCGGAAGGAAATTGCCCAATGTATGATTGATGCGGATGAAGTCTTTTGCCTGCTGAAAGATCTCATCCCTCTCAAAGCGATCCTTTTCTCTCAGATAGATTTCCAATGACTGATTTAAGGAACCGTCTGCTTTATCCCCTTTGTCACCTATAAATCCATTCCCTATTTCCGATGAACCGTAGTAATTGGGGTCCTCTTCAAAGACATACCGCACGAACCAGCTCATGCTTGTGGTGATACTATTCATGGTATCACCGTGAATTCTGCCCTTGTCCTCACAGAATTCCAGACTGTCCCTGGTCCAAAGCTTTCTATAAAGCCCCTGCATCAAGGAGCTGTAAGTATCCGGATCTATCATATAGGACCCATACTTACCCTTAACTATATTGAAGAAGCCTACAGCTTCCTTAAAGACCCCATTGGGCTTTCCTCCAAAAGCCTTCTTATATACGAAATACTTTTCCCAGCTCGACATATCTTTGTAGTGGGTGAAAGCAGCTTTCTCCTGTTCACTCTCCAGCCTCCAATCTTCTGTGAAATCATACTTTCTCTTTTCCTCCATGGAAAGAGCCATGTATTCTTCAATAGTCATATTTAAGATCCTTTCGCTGCTTCACGCTTATCAGAAAAATGCATTACTCTTATCGGAAACCCTGCGTTAGGCTTGCCCGTATACAATGCATCTGGCTTACAGGATGATTCTTGTCTGTATTAATACGGATAAATTCCCCCATGTAATAAGAGAATGGAAATCTCTGCAAATCAATTTACTAGAAATATTTCCGAAAAGCAAGGAAGATTGCCTTCTAATAAAATATGGCTAAATATGACTCCCACAAAAGTCCAAAAACTTTTGCATTCCTTTACTTAAATACCGTCCCCTTCTCCAGATTAGTCCCACCTTGGTCTGGATCTCAGGGTTCAGCGGGATGCCGATGAGTTCCGGAAACTGAGGTATCATGTCTTTGTAAAGGAAGCAGCCACAGCGTCCCAGTCTCAGGAACTTGAGGATTGTGGGAATCTGACTGCTATGCATGACGACCTTGGGATGAACATCAAGGGAGGCGAACCGGGCCTGGAGAATCCGGTTCTGGACAGAATCCTGATTATAGAGAACAAGGGCCTTTCCATCCAGCATCTCCAGGCGAATCTCTGGTTCCTTCTGCAGAGGGTGGCCAGAGCAGACACAGAACAGAAGGGGCTCGGAAAGCAGCAGCCGGGTGTGGAATTTGTCCACATTGGGAATTTCCATATTAATTAGGGCTATATCCAGTACATCATCCTGAACCAGGGAACAGGCCCGAATAGATCCGTACTCGTGAAGCTCCAGCCAGATGTCAGGGTGATCCTCATGAAAAGCGGTAAGCAATTCAGGAAAGAAAATTGTGCTGAGCAAAGGCGGAATTCCAATGCGGACAGTACCTTTAGAGGCGGATGCCGCCTTGTAATCAGCCTGCAAGTCGTCACAATTAGCCAGAATCTCCGAGACTTTATTATAGAAAACTTCCCCTTCCTCTGTTAAAGCTATATGACTGCCGGAATGGTTAAATAAGGTCAATGAGAACTCCTTCTCTAATTCACGGATTGCAATGGAGATGGTGGGCTGAGTGACAAATAGAGCTTTAGCCGCCTCCGTTATACTGTGATAACGTGCGGCAGTACAGAAATATCGAAGTTGTGCCAGAGTCATGGAAAATTCCTCCTTTATGCGAAGATACTGCCTGCTTTCTGCCGGCTCTTCCCTGCGCTTTTGCTTCCTCTTAATTAAGGGGCCATCGCCTGTTTTCTGCTGGCTTTTCCCTGCGCTTTTGCTTTCTCTTAATTAAGGGGACATGGCCTGCTTTCTGCCGGCTTTTCCCTGCGCTTTTGCTTTCTCTTAGAATGGAAAAACGCCTATTTATAGTGGGTTTCTTCATTCACTTTTTAATCCAAAAATCCTTTTCTTTACCTCTATCCTATCCTAAAATACTCCTTATGTATATAAAAATTTTTTATGCATATCAAATTTTCATTAAATTGTTTTTTATCATATCATCCCTTACAATAAGGTCATAAGAAAGACAGGTGGCCGCCGTCAAAATGCACATGATTAAGATCGGATATGAAAAGGGAGGATTACCTGATGTCACAAACCACCATCACACTGCTTTTCCTGGCTTTTGCCATCATAAGCTTCATTTTGGAAAAGATCCCCTTGGGCCTGACAGCAACCATTGTGGCCCTGGGCCTCAACCTTACAGGAGTTCTGGATGTCAAGGAAACATTTGCAGGCTATGTAAACAGTAATGTTATTCTCTGCATCGGCATGTTCGTTGTCGGACAGGCCCTATTTGAAACCGGAATGGCCAATAAAATCGGCTCTTTGGTAACGAAATTTGCCAAAACGGAAAGGATGCTGATTATCGCCATTATGGTCATTGTAGGAACAATGTCCGGCTTCCTGTCAAATACCGGTACAGCAGCCGTTTTAATTCCTGTTGTTTGCGGTATTGCAGATGAGTCCGGCTATTCTAGAAGCCGCCTCCTCATGCCCCTGGTATTCGCCGCCGCCCTGGGAGGAAATATCTCCATTATCGGCGCACCCGGCAACCTCATGGGTGTCAATGCCCTTCAGGAAATCGGGGAATCTACCAGTTTCTTCATGTATGCCCCAGTCGGTATACCCATGCTACTGGCAGGAATCCTCTATATGGCCTTTATTGGTTACCGCTTCTTGCCCGACACCAGAGGGAGTCAGTTGGAGGATGCAGGAAAATCCAAGAGCTTTGATGACATTCCCAAGTGGAAGCAGTATGTATCCCTAATTATCCTGATTATCTGCATTCTGGCTATGATATTTGAGGATCAAATCGGCATCAAGCTACAGGTCACTGCCTGTGTTGCAGCATGTATACTCGTGCTCACAGGCGTCGTCACCGAAAAGGAGGCACTGAAATCCATTGACCTCAAGGTGGTCCTGCTCTTCGGCGGTTCCCTGGCCCTGGCAAGCGCCCTGGATTCCACCGGTGCAGGTGCCCTAATTGCCGATACCATTGTGGGACTCCTGGGAGAAAACCCCAGCCCAATGATTCTTCTCCTTGTGATTTTCATTGTAGGCTGCGCACTGACCAACTTTATGTCCAACACTGCTACGACGGCCCTGATGGTACCTATAGCCAGTTCCCTGGCCGCCAGCCTGGGAGCGGATCCCAGATCCATGATTATCGCAACCGTCATCTCCTGTTCCTGTGCCTATGCCACACCTATCGGCATGCCGGCCAATACAATGGTCGTGGGACTGGGCGGATTCAAGTTCAAGGACTATGTAAAGGCAGGACTGCCCCTCATCCTTATTTCCTTTGTAATTTGTATGGTTCTGCTGCCAATTCTCTTCCCATTCTATCCTTAAAGGAAGGAACAAGTAATTCAGTCCATATATTAATAGCATACAAACAGTACCAAAGAGAGATCATATATTAGAGTAGGAGGAATTGTTATGACACACGAAGAACAGGTCAAAAGAATGACCGACATGATGGCCAAATTCGTTGGCTTCACCGGCAAAAAGCTGCCAGATGATGTAATTGCCAAGCTCTCTGAATTGCGGGAAAAGGAGACTGACGCTATGCCCAAGGTCATATACGACACCATGTTCCGCAACCAGGAGCTGGCGGTAAAGCTAAACCGTCCTTCCTGCCAGGACACCGGGGTTTTGCAGTTCTGGGTTAAATGCGGCACCAAATTCCCCCTCATCGACGACCTGGAAGCCTTGCTGAAGGAAGCCGTTGTGAAGGCCACCTTTGAGACCCCCCTCCGCCATAATTCGGTGGAGACCTTTGACGAATACAATACCGGCAAGAATGTGGGTAAGGGTACGCCGACTGTATGGTGGGACATTATTCCGCATTCTGACAAGTGCGAAATCTATACCTATATGGCAGGCGGCGGCTGCACACTGCCCGGCTGTGCCACCGTTCTGATGCCAGGTGAAGGATATGAAGGAGTCACCAAGTTTGTTATGGACCGCATGACCTCCTATGGCCTGAACGCCTGTCCTCCGCTTTTGGTGGGTGTAGGGGTGGCAACCTCTGTCGAGACCGCTGCCCTGCTTTCCAAAAAGGCACTTATGCGTCCCATAGGTTCCCACAATGAAAATGAGCGGGCCGCCAAGATGGAAAAGCTGCTGGAGGACGGCATCAACGCCATCGGCCTGGGCCCCCAGGGTATGGGAGGCAAATACTCTGTCATGGGCGTCAACATTGAAAACACAGCCCGTCACCCTTCTGCAATCGGTGTTGCAGTTAACGTAGGCTGCTGGAGCCACAGACGGGGCCATATTATCTTTGACAAGGACCTAAACTATGAAATCACAACACATACGGGGGTGGAATTATAATGGTTAAATTTGAGAATGGAAAGAAGATTCTGGTAACACCAATTTCTGCAGAAGACCTGGCTGATATCAAAATCGGAGATATCATTTACCTCTCGGGCAGCCTGACAACCTGTCGCGATGTGGCTCACCGTCGGGTGGTGGAAGAGGGAAGGGAGATTCCTGTGGACGTCCGCAATAATGCCATCCTTCATGCAGGCCCCATCATTCGGCCACTGGAAAACGATAAATTTGAAATGGTCTCCGTTGGCCCTACCACCTCCATGCGTATGGAGAAGTTCGAGTACGAATTCGTCAAAACAACCGGCGTCCGCGTCATTGTGGGCAAGGGTGGTATGAAGGAGCAGACTGCCGCGGCCTGCAGGGACTTCGGCTGTATCCATGTGGTAATCCCGGCTGGAAACGCGGTCGTAGCAGCCGTCGCCGTGGAGGAAATAGAGAGAGCGGAGTGGAGGGACCTGGGAATGCCTGAAACCCTGTGGAACTGCAGAGTCAAGGAGTTTGGTCCCCTAATCGTATCCATCGATGCGAAAGGGCGCAACTACTTCGAGGAAAAGAAGGTAGAGTACAACAAGCGAAAGGATGAACAAATCGAGAAGATCTGTAAAGAAGTGAAATTCATTAAATAAGAGAATCCTATATTAACAGCGAATCATAGGGGCTGTAAAAAACACCCCTAAATTACAGACCTGCATTGGCCAATGCCAATGCAGGTCTGTTTCTTTATGTTAAATTTCCATAATAGTTGATTTTAGAGGCACTTTACAAAGCTCTAATAAGAACTTTTTTAATGTATTTAGTTGTTTGATATCAGGCAATCATCACGAGCTCATAGCCGTTTTTCCGTTAGAGGGTTTTTTACAGCCCCCAACCAAACGTTTTTTCCTAATCAGATATCAAAGAAACCTTATTCCCTATGACAATTGCCTTTGAGTCAGTTCCATGTCCTATTTCAGAAGTTTTAGCCACAGGCAATGTCCCCGGTTGCTTGTCATTGCAAAATCGTTAATTTTCAGGGATTTTTGCCCCTGACTTTAGGCTGTATCCGTTCTTTCAACTTTATACTTCAAGCCTAGCCCTCCTTAAGCATCTTTCGCAGATCATCGAATGTATCCTTAATCGGAGCAACTCTTTGGCACCTAACGTCTTCATCAGCTTCCGCCAAAATCTCTAGAAGTTCTATTCTGGCCTTCATCCTCTTGTATTCTTCATAACCAAGAGAAACTGTATCACCTCTCCCATTTACGGTGATAATTACAGCCTCATTATTCTCACGACATTGTTTTGATACTTCGTTATAATGGTTTCTAAGATCCGCTGATGGGCGAATAGTTTCTTGTAATGCATACATCGAAATCACCTCCCTGTATTAAAATCCACAACCCCGGTATTTACAAAGGATTGTGGATTTATGCTTCTAAAAAAATACTACTCCATCTCTAGTCACGATACTCTATATTGTCTCTATATCATGATTTGTGGTCTAAATATTGTGGTGGAATTCCAATCATTCTACACAATTATATTTTTTCTAAAGGTTTTTGCAACCAAATTGCAACCATGTAACTACTCTATCACCTTCGATGGATAGTCTTCCAAATCATGGAAAAGTCCAACGACATAAACGGTTGACTCATCGATTCTAAAAACAATTTTGTACTGCATATCTGAGATTAAAGCCTCTTTATAGCCTCGTCTTCTAAGATAGTCATCCTTTGAGTCTGGAAACTGGTGGGGATTCTCTTCCAGGCGATCATATACCTCTGAAATTCCATCAAGTAAATGACCGGCAGCTTGGGTGTTTTTTAACTTATTTATAATATAAAACACACGAGAGTCTATAAGCTCATCTGCTCTATCTGTAATGATCAAATTATAAGCCATACTTCTCCCTTACTGCTGACAATGCCTTTCTAGCATCCTTCGTTTTCCCATCTTTTATCTGTTTTTCAGAAAGTTCTATTTCGCTATACATATTCCATTTCTTTTGTGTAGCCTCGAATAGTTCTATACTCATAAGAACCATATCACCATATCCATTTTTGGTGATAAAAATAGGCTCATCCATATTATTGCACATCTCAGAAATATTCGATGTATTCTTCAAATTCTTAATCGGCAAAATCTTTGGCATACAAACCGCCTCCTTTCT
>JAILCB010000242.1 GCA_024680595.1 Lachnospiraceae bacterium
ACTGTCACCTATGATGAGAAAACAGGACTCGTAACTGTGAGCTCCTGCGAGATTCAGGGCAGCATCCCCTTATCCGCCAATAATATAACCAACAAGACCAAGGACATCAAATGAAAATAAGAGAAGGAAGGTTCCCCTTTAGGAATACTGCGGCTTTAGGCAGGTAGGCAGACAAAACCGGGAATACTAACTAGAAAATAAGATCAAAAAGGGCCTAGAGTTCATGGGGTTACTCATGGACTCCAGGCTCTTTTCTGTGTAGGATGGCCCCCGGGGACTTTTCCTCCCCGGGAGCCAATTAAGACTTTGCTTCTGAACTTACCTGGGCATTTCTTCTTAAACTAATACCTGCCCTTAGTCATCAAGACTCTCTACCGTATAGTGATCCTCATCCTTGAAGTGGCCGTACATTATGGATTCATCGCCGTGGGCATCTGTCTTGACTCTCATGGTAACAGCTCCTGTAAGGTTATTCTGTCCCTTGGCAATAGCAAAAGGAATTTCTCCAAAAACAGAGTCCGTAACGGTCTGGGATGAAAGGATTACATCCGCCTTTCCGCCGGCCTTGGCAGTAGTCTTCACATATGCGAAGGGTTTATTATATTTACCTACCTTAGTTTTATTTTTAGTCTCGCTTCCATCAGCTACAAATATGCTTTGATTTGTTGTATACAGCGCAAGCTTAGCACTTACCTTTCCATTCTTTCCAAACTTGAGATTCTTTATATCATCATTCTTTACCTCAAGCTTTATATCCTCGCCTAATTTGCTATTAGGTACATTGTTCTGACTTACATATTCTTTATCCACTTCCTTGTCAACATACATAAAGACATAATTAAAATTAATAATTGCTGAGTAAGACTTCTCGTCAGAATCGTAATTATAATTACTATAAGTTACTACTTCTTCAGCCCAGCTTGTTGCAAAAGAATCAGAAAACCAAGGATACCTTTCCATTAATTCAGCCTTATATTCTGAACGATACTTTTCTACAACTGCTTTAACCGCTTCTAAAGCTTTTGTTGTATCTTCTGCCTTTCCTTCAATACTGAGTGTTGTCGAAATTATATCATTTTTATAATCACCAATATTGAGCTGGGCTATTTCAAAATTAAAGGTTGTCTGAGTATCTTTGCTGCCTTCTTTTTTTAGCTTTTCAGCCTTCTTTACGTCCTTTGAATATTTCTTTGCATCTCCCTTTACATTAAAGCTAATCTTGAAGGAAGGCTGACCCTTAAAGTTGGCATTCTCTGTCTTTGTAAGCTGGGCTTTATAATCAGTACCTACAAATTTAACCCCTGAAAGCCTTTTGTCTTTAATAGTTAACTCATAACCATTATCATATAGTGTTCCATTTCCTTCACTATCCATACTATTATGCCTTACATTTTCATATTCTTCAGGAAAAGACGCATTTAAGTTATTCTTAAAGGAAACCTTCTTTACAGAAAGTCCTTTCACAAGGGTGTTCTTGCCATTCTCCCTCTTAATCAAAACAGCTTCAACTAAGAATGAATTATACTGGCCTTTCTTTCTAACATCTTCATATTCACCGGTCTTTTTATTATATTTCGTTTCCAAATTCACTTTCTTCAGACCATTATATTCAAGTATGGGTTCATCACCATTATACCTATCATTAATATTTTCAATAATTCTTGTCTTCCTTTCGGGTGTACTCCAACGGCAAACTTCAACATTCTGTCCAAGATGCATATATAAACTCTGAAAAGCAATAAGCACAAAGGTATCGCTTCCTGCAGGAATCACTCTAAAGATATAATTATCTGATTTATATTTCTTTGCATCTTGATCATAATTATTTTCCTTAGGGACGACCACCTCTCCGTCCACCAGATGGAAGTCAACAGGATTAAAGAAGTAACTGATGGGATTGTAAACAACCCAAGCAACATTCTCGTCATTTCCATCATAATATGTATCTGCACTGACAATTTTTGTAGCTGTCGGCCAATTATTAGGATCACTGTTAATTCCCCAATTATCAGGAACCTGGGCATATTTATCCTCATTGATAGTATCAGAGCCATGTCTGTTTCCCTCGATAGGCTCATAGGCACTGAGCTCCGCCTCTGCTGTTTCTTCTGCTCCCACGGCCTGAACGTCAGGATTTTCCACCGGAACCTCTTCTGCAAAAATGGAGGTATTCATGGAAAATACCATTGCAGCTGCCAGAAAAAGGCTCAAAAGTTTCCTAGTTCTCTTCATCATAATTATTTCCTCCTTTTCTTCAAAAATATAATATCTTTGTTTTCTTCTTTGAATCACGTCCAAAACCGAAAACCGATAAAAATTGTAGCTATACACAAGTACCTTTGAGATAAATAAAAGTTTTAAAATCCCATAAAAACAATTTCGCAAAATAACGTGTCTGCTTTTGTTATTTTATTGATTGCGTTCGTGGATTATCGTCTCTGACTGATTTTATCAGTTCTCAGCGATAAGATGCCTGCCTTTTCAAAGAGACGTCACTCTTGCATTCCGCCAGTATATTTTTAGAATCCTTAAGATTTTCCACGGGCATTGATGAAATCACGGATCTTGCCAAAAGCATGAACCGGATGAAGGAATCATTTCATAGATGACTTGTCTGCTCACGGGTTTACCCTTGTTTCAGAATTGACATGGGCTTCATGCTATGTTGATGTAAATGGAGAATACCTCCGGCGTATTTTTGAGAACATTACTTCCAATGCTATAAAGTATGCTGAGCCTGCTGCAGAAATCATAATCACTACAATAGAGACTGCCCGATCCTGTGGCTTTTCCGTGATGAACACATGTGCCGTTTCCGGTTGTCAAACAGAAAGCAGCGGAATCGGAATTGACAGTATCCGTACAATGATGCGGCAAATGAACGGCAGCTGCACTGTGGAACAGACAGAGACGGCTTTTGAAATCACCCTGCTGTTTCCGAAACTATAAGCCGGGAGAGAAAAGGACAGTACTCCGTAGTGTAGGGATTGTAAAACGAAAGCTTTGCAGGCCATCTGTTGGATATGATGTCGGGTGACCTCGGAACAATTGACCGAAGAAACCTGTTTTTGTGGCCATTTTATTGAAGGGGGAAAACTGTCATGGCAAGAATTATGCTAACAAGACTTACTGAGGATGATCGGGAGCAATTCATTCTCGACAACCAATGGGCTTTTATGTATGGAGCAATAGAGGAATTCGGAGTATGTGACAGCCATTTTGAAGAAGATGGTGAAATCATTTCCCGAAAGACAATAGAAAGCAGTATCAATAATGGCGTTGCCTACCGCATCAGGGAAGACGGTAAGATAGTCGGAGGACTGGTTTTGACAATAAATAAAGAAACGCAGCACAACCATTTGGACCTCTTGTTTGTCAACCCCACATCACACAGTAAAGGCGTCGGCACGGCTGCATGGAAGGAAGTTGAACGCCTCTATCCGGAAACGAAGGTCTGGGAAACCTGTACGCCGTACTTCGAGACAAGAAATATCCATTTCTATGTCAACAAATGCGGCTTCCATATCGTCGAGTTCTTCAACAGCTATCATCCGGATCCCCACGACCCTGAGTCCGGTGAAGAAAACAATTATGAAGGGGAAGACTTTGACGGCATGTTCCGTTTTGAAAAGCAAATGAAATGATGTGGATATCACCAGGCGTTTTGAAAAAAGAAAACAGCGAACGCGCATCCGATGGGCCGTAGCGGCCGCCTGAGTTTTCACTCAGGCAACCGCTATAGCCTCGTATCTTTCAGAGTTGATGATCTTTTCCATCGCCTCCACCGGATTCAGTCCGATACACTGCATGACCTGACGGAACACGGCTGCGGACTGGCCGCTTACCAGCTGTACGCCGGTGCGGCTTTTGTCAGAATGGAAAACATCATGACGGCTTGCCACGTTCCAGAAGATAATATTCGGGATCTGGTATCCCTTCTTTCTAAATCTCTTGGCCATCTTCTCATAGAAGGACCAGTTCCTGTCACCGCAATAATCGATCTCCATGTCGGAGATGACAATCAGTGACTTCGGCATGTCCTCCTGCGCCACATGATTCTGTACGGCAATATCCAGCACATGCTGAAGAGCCGCCTGCAGATTCGTGTTTTCCGCCCAGTCGTTCATGTTGATGCTTGAGATCTTCTGCGCCAGGGTCTCCCCCTTCAGCATCTGGATCCTGGACGTCCCGGAGAAGGACATGAACATGTTGTGATATGGACCATTGTTCCTCTCGGCAAAGTAAACCGCCAGGCCGACAGACGTCGCCATCGGTCTCCCGTACATGGACCCGGAGGTGTCCGCGATGACCAAAGCATTGGTCCCCTCTTCCACGTAATCTGGCAGCTGACGCCACTGGGCTTCCAGTGTTTCATTCTCCGTGATTCGTATTCCCCTATAGTCCATTGACATTACCTTCTCGACGATGTCGTAAGGAAACAGAGCCGCGGAGTGGACGGTCTCCTCACCCCTTGCCGCCTTCTGAACGAAAGCGCCAAAACGGTCCGCATCGTGCTTCATAAACGCATTTCTGTAGATCATCATCGCCCTGGATGGAACGGCAGAGTAGCGAATCTCTTTCCAAAGCCCTGCAGACATAAGGGTTTCAACGATACCAATCTGCTTACGCATCGCCCGTACCAGACGCTTGAACTCATAGACAGGGTAGCCCAGCTTCCGGGCAGTCAGGATGCCCAGCTTTCTGGTGTTTTCAGAAGAAGCATCTGCCGTCTTGATCCACTTCGCGAGCAGGGAAAGTGCATTCCCCTCCTGAAGGTTCCGGCGGTCCTCCTCGAACTGTCTCTTCATGGCGGCCCACATCTCCTCCTCCATTGGGGTACCGATGAGGCAGTACAGGTCATCGTAACGGCCATATACACCGATCAGGTCCAGGTTCGGACGCAGGGCTTCCGGATGGTACTTTGCCATGAACTGCAGAAGTGTACGGAAAGTCTGTCTTTCACCCAGCCCGCCCCTGACATCCCTCGCGTAGAAGACGATCTTCGTTGCGAACAGCGGATCCTCCTTCCAGGCCTCGGAGAAAAGACGGTTGATCCGCTCCTTATCCTCGCCGCGAAGCGATCCGGCCGTTCCGAAGAAATCCAGCCTTGCATCGCCTGTAGTGCTCAGCGCCACAGCTTCGTTTTCAGTTCTTGTAAATTCGGCATTCATTCTTGCCGCTTCAGCGAAATTCATAGTCATTCCTCCTCCTTTCCGCTGTATTTAAGCATGACCCTTTGATTTACGGATTCGAACCGCTTTGCAGATCAACAGTCTGGCTTGCCAATATATTTTGCTGTTAGGGTCACATATTCAAGACACATTTTTCACTAGAGGGCCAGCCGGCCCCAAAGTTCCTTGGGCAATGCTGTCAATGTCCCGGTTAACAGGATGCATTGTTTTCATGATTACCAGTCATGTGCTTTTAAGAGAAGCGATCTTCTTTTTGCTGTGAGCATCCCAAAGCCGGTGGATTGGATTCGAACCAATGACCTTCACGTCCCTTAAAGCTTGCTGTTAAAATCCCTGACAGGATTAATTCTCAGCGTAATGCTCTTCCAAATGAGCTACCACCGGCACATCGGCATCATTTCGGTAATCCCTTTCTTTTGCTGATTTCTGTATAGATAATAACGGATGCGGACCTGTTTGTCATTCAACCTGTAGTATAAAGTTTGTTGCGCTCGGATAAGATAATTCCAATATTTTAGAAATCGAGGGGGAATTCGTTTCCTCCCCTCACACCACCGGTACGTATACTTCGGCATACGGCAGTTCAACTTAATATCAGGGCCTGCTCTATCCAGAGCGATATCCCTTATGCAACACTTTATCCTATCATTAAAGGCCAGGTTGATATCGGAAACTGTTCCTATCTCACAGTAGCAAAACTGGCTCGTTTTCTTGGCTATCGTCCAGATGAGATCGTATATGAAAAAAAAGATTTTCAGACTTTCCGTAATAATCTTCATCACCGAATCTGGCTACATCACATCCTATTTTACCGAAAGCATCAAAAGAGTATGTAAAAAACAGGTTTAGCTATCAAAAGGTGGTGATCCCATGCTTTTTTTAATACCCTCAGCTCTGCCTTCTTAGCCATCTTCCTATCCTGCTTCAAGGACGAGGATAGTGGCATCAATTGATTCAGCTGCTTTAGACCAGGTCAGATACCCTGTATAGGAAATTATCGGAAATATTCGATATAATATTTCCAATAATATTGACTGAATTTCCCTTATATGCTATCTTATTTCCGATTGGAGGTGGATTCATGGGAAATCAAACTGAATTCATAGGAACTGCGGAGGCTGCAAGACTTCTTCAAATGACTGGCCGTCGGGTCGTTGGTTTATGCGGTGAAGGCAAACTTCCCGGAGCAATCCGGTCAGGAAGAAAATGGAAAATACCAGTAGAATCGGTTAAGAAATTTATGGATAATGCAGGAATAAAGGTTCTTGAAAAAAATGAGGATGATGAACACTCACTGCTTCCGTTCGCAATTGGAAATACTTCCTATATTGAAATATCAAGTAAATGCTATTACGTAGACAAAACACTCTTAATCCGTGATTTGATCGATGATCACAACATGGTTACTCTATTTACTCGTCCGCGCCGATTCGGTAAAACACTCGCCATCAATATGATTAAGACTTTCTTTGAAAAAACTAACGACGATACTGCTAAATATTTTATCAATAAGAAAATTTGGCAATGTGGTGAAAAATATCGGTCTCTTCAGGGCTTTTACCCTGTTATCATGCTTACATTCAAGGATGTCAAATATAATACATGGGAAGAGTCCTTAGAAGCGATTGGTCTGCTTGTAAAGGATGAATTCAAAAGACATCCGGAGCTGTCTGAAAGCAGAATACTTGACGCAGACGCAAAAAATTATATAGGCAGAGTGGAAAAGGGAATTCTAAGCAGTGTCGAACTTCAGCGTTCTCTACTGAATCTTACTCATATGCTTTCTGCTCATCATGGAACAAAGGTCGTTATCCTAATCGATGAATATGACACCCCCATCCAGCAGGGATACTCTCGGGGCTTCTATAATGAAATAATCTCTTTTATGAGAAATTTTCTGTCCGGCGGTTTGAAAGATAATACAAATCTTGCCTTTGGTGTTCTAACTGGAATCATGCGGATTTCCAAGGAAAACCTATTCAGCGGTCTGAATAATCCCATAGTGAACACTGTAATTGATGAAAAATATAGCGAATACTTCGGCTTTACGGAAGAGGAAGTCCGGGAAATGGCTTTATACTATCACCGTACATCTGCAATGGATGAGATGAGGTCCTGGTATGATGGATATCGTTTCGGAAATACAGAGATCTACAATCCATGGTCTGTCACCAACTACCTTGCTTCCGGCGGTCAGGCAAAGCCTTACTGGGCTAATACAAGTGATAATGAAATCATACGGGATATTCTGACAGGACTTACCCCTGAGATCGCAGAGGACCTGGCAAAAGTTGTACAGGGGGAAGAAATATATGCATCACTGGATATGGAGGTTGTTTATCCACGCATGACGGATGGAAATGATACGATTTTCAGCTTTCTTCTTTTGGCCGGTTATTTAACACCTGCCGGCATAACTGAAGAAACAGAGAGTGGAACATTTGCTTTTCTCCGCCTTCCCAATGCAGAAATACGGAGAATATATAATACGGAAATACTTAGCTGGATTCGTATGCAACAATCCGGAAATATTATTTCGGAGATAGAGAAATCTGTCTATCTGAATGATGCAAAGCGTCTGCAGGAATCACTTAGAAAATATATGATTAGGAGCATTTCATTTTTCGATGGTGCCACAGAGGGTTTCTATCACGGAATGGTATTGGGGCTTGTGGCTAGTCTATCTTCAAAATATTACATACGATCTAACAGGGAAGCCGGTGAAGGCAGATACGATCTTCAGCTCGAACCCAAAGACAAAAAACTCCCTGGTATCCTAATGGAATTCAAAACCGTGTCTTCGTCGGGAAAAGATAAACTGGCAGAATTGGCAGAAGACGCACTAGCTCAGACAAAGGAAAGAAACTATGGGATAGATCTAGAAGAACGCGGCATAAACGATATTGTCAGATATGGTATTGCCTTTTCGGGAAAGTATGTCGAAGTCAGAGTAGAGAGATAAAATCAGGGTTCGTCGCATTTTATACTAATTGAAAATACCTTTGAAATGAATTAAAGTTTAAGGAAATACAAGAAAGCCTTATGAAAAATAGAAATTGCAAAGCGGAATATATTTGAAGTTTTATAGAATTGCTGTAGATAAGAAAATCGGAAACCCTTTTTTGGGTTTCCGAACTATTCTCTAACGTCCGCGAGGTGATTCGAACACCCGACCTACCGCTTAGGAGGCGGTCGCTCTATCCAGCTGAGCTACGCAGACTTATTTAATTACTGACATTTACCTGTAAATCCAGTCTCAGGAGAAATTGATATGTCCCTGCATCCACACCACACCCTTGAAGCGGCGGTGAACTGCCGGCTCACCCATCAGATCCTTTTGATTAATGCAGATGTCAAAGGTAATGTCATTACAGTTCAATGTTATAATATAAATCTCCTCTTTTGTCAATTGATTTAATACAACCCGGACATCAGAAATTTCACCCAGAACAGAATATTGATCGCATTCCACCCCATAGGGCATGAAGTAAGTATCCACCAGGGTCAGAATATCATCCTTCAGAATCTTCCTGGAGATAATATTATAAGTATCCATATCATCCAGGGTCAGATTCTCCATGGCCTCCTCATCCCCTTTTCTGGCGGCCGCCAGCAGATCTGTCCTATTCTTTTCCACCTTCTGGGTCACAATGACCTGCTCCGGCTTCTTTTCCAGGGGCAGCATAATGGTGCCGGATACGGATAATCCTGCAAAGTTCACAGAGGTATTGGGAATGGGTTTATCCGAATCATTATTATTCTGCTGCTTAATATAGTCCAGACGGTTCTGCAGATAGAAAATCAGGGAAACCCCCACCTTCAGATCATCACAAATTCCTGCAAAGGAATCCTTTTCCGCATGGCGCTCCACAACAATGTCCTCTGAGGAGCTGACATTTCCCCCAATGAAATAAGGATAATAATATTCATAATCGAATTCCGTATCATCCTCATAGCTGCCACAGACGGAAAGACCGAGGGAATCCGCGAATTCCTTTCTATATTCCACAGCAATGCTGTCGCCGGACATAGAAACATATTGGCGCTCTGTGGGGTTCTGCAAAACGTCATTCAGAATCTTCTTTAACTCACTGCGCTTTTCAATTTTGCTAAAGCCAATGGCTCTGAGATATCTGTGCATTATTTTCCATTATCCTCTGGTGCTTGCGGTGTTTGCGAAAGTTCCGGAGCTTCCTTCTTTTCCTTAGGGCCTCTCTCTGAAATAGCCTGATTCAGTGCTTCCTTCTCTTCCTCTCCCAATTCTATGAAGGACTGGCCATTTACAATTTCCTTTGTATAGGTATAGCAGCCTGTATTGGAATGGACTGAATTCAGAATGAAACCGTCGTCCTTTTCATCCAGCATACAGAGGGAAAAGCTCAGCATTCCCCCCATTTCCCGGAAAGCATTGTACTTTACAAGGCCTGTTTTCCGATAGCAGGTATTCATCTTTCCAATTAATTTCTCGATGTCATCCCTATTATCTCTTTCCAGGGCTTTCAGGCTCCTAAACTCCTTGAAAACCCGGGTAAACTCTTCTTCCAGGCTGTGCCCGTCCTTTCCCTCCATGAAAGTATCGTATTTTTCCTGCAAAGTCTTGATCTTTTTATTCTGCAGGATTAAAAGAATGAATAATACTATAATAAACAAAAGCAGCGGAACTATTAACCAGATAATATCCAGCCCACCGAGTCCTATAGAAGTCAAAATGCCGCTCTGCATATATCCCCTTTCACTGCTTGTCCTTTGCGGAGGATAATAATTTCACCAGATTTTCCAGCTCTACCTGAGAATAATAATCAATCTCAATCTTGCCTTTATTATTATCCTTTGCCTTAATAGAAATCTTTGCCCCCAGGCCGGATCGAATCTCATCCTCAAATTTCCGCAGAATCAGATCCAGGGCCTCCGAGGTCTGTTTCTTTATCTTCTTTGGCTTACCCTCAGCCTTTACTAGTTTTTCGGTATCCCGCACATTGAGCTGCTCATCAAAAACCTTATTGGCCAGCTCAAATTGCCGGTCCCCCTTCTCTATACCCAGGAGGGCCCGGGCATGACCCTGAGTGATTTTCTCATCTACCACCATCTCCTGTACCCTTTCGTCCAGGTTCAGAAGCCTCATGGTATTAGTAATAGTCGTCCTGTTCTTTCCAATGCTCTCTGCCAGCTCATCCTGCTTCATACCAAATTCCGTCAGGAGACGCTTATAGGCATTGGCCTCTTCAATGGGATTCAGTGTCTCTCTTTGGAGATTCTCCAGTAGCTGGACTTCCACTTTTTCCTTATCCGAAAACTCCCGGACAATGACAGGAACCTCCGTCAGGCCTACAATCTTGGCGGCTCTCCATCTCCGTTCTCCCGCCACGATTTCATAATAGCGCTCCTTCTTCTGTACCAAAAGGGGCTGGAAAATACCGTGGCTCTTGATAGAATCCGCTAATTCATTTAATTCATCTTCACTGAAATTCTTCCTAGGCTGATTCCGATCGGGCTCAATTTTTGAGATCTTTACCATGAGCACCTGATCATTATGCTCTAATCCCTCGCCTGTTGCTGAATTAAGAGTTGCCAGATTTATTGATTCTCTTGGAATCAGGGCATCCAACCCTTTTCCCAATCCTCTTGCCATAAAACCCCCTTAAATCCACCGTCATCAATGACTCTTCATAACTTCTTCCGCTAGTGTACGATAGGCGGTAGCTCCGGCAGAACGGGCGTCGTACATGGTTATGGGCTTGCCATAACTGGGCGCCTCGGCCAGTCGGATATTTCTCGGAATAATCGTATTATAAATGTCCTCTCCCAGATGCTGCTTCACATTCTCCACCACCTGGGCAGAAAGATTTGTCCTTGAATCATACATTGTAAATACAATTCCCTCAATGTCAAGCTTTGGATTTAATCTTTCCTTTACCAGATTCACCGTATGGATGAGCTGGGAAAGTCCCTCCAGGGCATAATATTCACATTGAATGGGGACTAAAACGCTGTCTGCCGCAGCCAGGGCATTTACCGTCAGCATACTTAGGGAGGGCGGGCAGTCTATTATAATATAATCAAACCGATCCCGGACCCAGTCTATCTCATTATTGAGAATATATTCCTTTTTCTCAACACCGATGAGTTCAATTTCCGCAGCAGACAGGTCAATATTGGACGCAACCAGGGAAATATTGGGAAAAACATCGGGAATGATGCATTCATTTATCTCGCATTCATTCAGGAATAATTCATAAACGGTGTTTTTTTGATTATTTTTATCCACTCCCAGGCCGCTGGTAGTATTTCCCTGGGGATCACTATCAATAACTAATACTTTCTTTCCCTTCTCAGCCAGACAGGCTGAGAGATTTATGGCAGTGGTGGACTTTCCTACCCCGCCCTTCTGATTGGCAATTGCAATTACTCTTCCCATTTCTTCCACCTATAAGTCAAGACTCGTCCATGAGTTTTGTGTGCCGGATTCGGGTCTGCTTATCAGACATATTTTCTATCCGAATCCCTGCGGTCTTTGCTTCGCTATCGGTTCCGGGTGCGCCTGGAGCACTTAAACGGAACTCAAAATGTCCTCCGGTCATTCTGCGGTCTTCGATTCACTATCGGTTCCAGATGCGCTCAGCGCACCTAAACGGAACTCAAAATGTGCCACCGGTACATTTTGCAGCCGGCGCAAATCAATCCTACACCAGACGTTCTGCGGTCTCACGGAGCGTTGTAACGCAGTCGTAGCTTGTACTCTGACTTCGTTAAATATCCAGATTCTTTACAAACTTCGCATTTTCCAATATAAATTCCCGCCTGGGCTCCACCTTGTCGCCCATGAGAGTCATAAAGGTCAGATTCACGTCAGATTCCGCTTCCTCATCCACGGAAACTCTCAAAAGCACCCGGTGCTCGGGATCCATGGTGGTTTCCCACAGCTGATCCGCATCCATCTCTCCCAGACCCTTATAGCGCTGAATTTTATTATTCTGATCCCGTCCTACCTCATTAATAATATTGGCCAGCTCCTCATCGGAATAGGCATACCAGACCTTCTTGTTCTTTTCCAGCTTGAATAGGGGCGGCTGGGCCAGATATACATGTCCCTGCCGAATGAGCTCCGGCATGAACCGGTATATGAAGGTCAGCATTAGGGTGGCTATATGGGCACCGTCCACATCGGCATCGGTCATGATGATAATCTTGTCATAACGGAGCTTTGTAATATCAAAGTCATCGTGAATCCCGGTACCGAAGGCGGTAATCATGGCCTTTATCTCTTCATTTCCATAAACCCGGTCCAGTCTGGCCTTTTCCACATTGAGAATCTTTCCTCTA
>JAILCB010000252.1 GCA_024680595.1 Lachnospiraceae bacterium
CGAATTTAAGAGAGCAGTTGAAATAGTATAATAACTCACTTTAATAAAAAATGGCTTAATTCCTTGTCAATTGTGGCATTACCTATTGATGATGAAATCCAGGCAAATGTTACTAAGGTGGTTACTACTAATCCTAAACTGATAGATTTTAAGGAAGTAAAATCATCAGGTGATGCTTTCCTAATTGCGACGGCCATGAAATATGGATTGACAGTTATAACTGAGGAAAACAAGCAATCAAACAAGAAAATTCCGTATGTGTGTAAGAATCTGGGGGTGCCTTGTATTAACCTTTTGGAATTGTGTGAAAAACAAGGATGGAGCATGTAAATAGAATTCTCATGCACATATTCACAAGGTAAATCATAAACAACTATTTGACACCAATGTATTTGAAAGAAAAATGGAGGATAACACTATGACAAACGCGCAGGCATGGGATTATGCAGTAGGCATGATAAAGGTTGATGGATTGGAACCCACACAGGAGTTCAAGGAGTATATCGAAAAGGAAAAGCGTGGTGAGGTTACAATGGCCGATATCAAGCAGTACCTTGATAAGAAATATAAGGTGAAAGGGGACACCGTTAATGCCTGACATCTATCTATATGAGGGTACGGATGTCCTTAAAAATCTGCTGGGTATCAGGGACAGAAAGCTTCTTGATGAAGCAGAAGCTGATTATGTGACATACCGGTTGAAGGAGATAGCAATTAATCCGTTGCCCGGAGATTATGATTACGTTCATCTTTTGCAAATGCACAAATATATTTTTCAGGATATGTATGAGTGGGCTGGTCAGCAGCGCAAGCTGAATATCTACAAGGAAGAGCCGGTGCTTGGCGGATTGTCCATTGACTATTCCGATATGTTTGACATTCCGAAGGATTCGGAACGAGCCTTGTCAGAAATGCGAAGTAAGCCTTGGAGTGATATGGATACACATGAAGCTGCTTTACAGTTTTCGGATTCTTTGGCGAAGCTTTGGAGGGTACATCCGTTTCGGGAAGGGAACACCCGTACCACGGTTACGTTCTGCTGTCAGTATGCCGATGAGGTTGGCTTGAATCCAAACAGAGAGCTTTTTGAAGATAATGCGCAGTATGTCAGGACAGCGTTGGTGGCTTACAATGCGGTTTTTGATGATTTGGGAGATAAATCAAAGCCGGAATACCTCATAAGGATAGTTGAGGATTCCATTACCAGAGGCAATCGCGATACATAAACGAATACATATTACACCTTAGTTACCGGGAAGGACTGCTTGAAATGGATTTTGAAAATAAGAATATCTCATTGAGCGAGTTCTTTGAGACATTGAATAAAAAGAGAATAGAAATGGCGTCTTCCGGTAAGTTTAGTGAAGATGAAATCAAGGAATGGGAAGATAATTTTTTTGCGTTACAGTTCCAAACGAAGAATTACCTTAGACAGCACGAACAATATCCGGACCTTTTTCCGGAATATTTGAATGAGGATGCATGGATTCCGGGAGAAACCATATATCCGGCATTCAAGGAATTATATGACTACTTATGTGGCCGAGAGATTGGTGAGATTGCGTTAGATAAAGTCAGCATGCTTACGGTTGCTGCACTGACCAGAATAGCGGTTCAGGCTGCTAAGGATGCAGGCTTCGATGGTCACAGGGAGCAGGTAGTAAAAGCAGTTGGTGATACGATAGAGAATATTACGGTCATAGCTGCAAATGATAAAACCGGTGATTATGAAGATATAGAGACCGGTTTGGTTAAATCCGAGGAGATACTAAAGAGGTATCCCGATACCATAAAGCTCATGAAAGACCGTGTTACGCAGAAGGTTTTTAAGAATGAGACCAAGAAAGGTGAAGTCACGCCATATTCATTTAAGATGAATGAGCGCGAAACCGTTGAGGGCATGATTTTATTGACTGTGGCAGAGCAGTTCCGTAACGATAACAGATATGATGGGAATGTTGTTTTTTCATATTACGACTGGGCTGTCATGGAAGCAGTTACTACCCTATATATGTATGCCACCGGAAGGGATGAGGCAGGAAAGGACACACGGGTTGTAATAGACCTGAAATCAATAGACAAAATCCTGAAGCATAACAAATTATCACGGACTGCAAATACTGATGCCGAAAAAATAAAAGAGACGGCACTTTATGATAGTCTCAGAAAGCTTCGCTCTATACAAGTAAACATTTATGAGGGCAACCATGAATTCGGTGGATGCATATTAGATGGAGATTTTGCCAAGAGTGAAGAAGGAAAGCTCTGTTTTGTGCTGAATCGTCGCCCTGTTTTATATGATTATGCGGATACCGTTGGTCGGAATCATATTTTGGAAGTGGAACTCGACTCTTTATATGCCACGCCGGGACACAAAGACAATTACAAATTTCGATACACAGAAGAAAAAATATCCATATATCGCTATCTGATAGAACGTGTGATTGAAATATTCGGTACGCTGAAAACGGATGATGAAATAAAAGATAAGAAACATCTTCACCCGGAAAAGACAAACAGTATCCCTTTCACGAATATATTCAAAGCCATTTATCCTGATGGTTTTTTGGAATATGAAGACCCAGAACGAAAGAAACGAGCATTAAGAGAAAGCGTTGAAGATGTATTGAACATGATGAAAGCAAAAGGATTTTTCACAGGTTACCGGATAAAATCCAATGGTAATAGTGAAACCATCATGTTATTGCGAGAATAACATGTAATTATTCGCCTATAACCTGTAAGTATTAACCTAAAACCTGTAATTATTCGCCGGAGTGAATCCTGGAATCCCAGTAATAGCGAGGGATTTCGGGATTCTTTTTTCTTATAGTCTTATAGACTAATAGCGGCGATTTCTGGCAATACCAGAAAATCGCGTAATCCCCGATAATATGAGCATCAAGCAGCTTGAAATAAAAAATCCAAAGGAGGAAACCATAAATGGACAACCAGGCAAGTACCCTGGGAAATCAGTCCAACCAGCAAACACAAAATAGTTCGGCAACGATTACTTCAACACTACCGCAGTGCTATCCGGAAAATATTTCCAGTTATATCAGGAAAGATATGCGGCATGACATGACTTCTTTTATTGGAAGTGCTTCCGTAAAAACAGGATATCAGAATCTGGATGCGGTTATAAAAAATATGTATCCGGGTTTTTATGTCCTTGGGGCAGCATCATCACTCGGGAAGACTACATTTGCTTTGCAGATGGCTGACCAGTTTACTCTCGATGCGGAACAAGTCATATATTTTACGATGGAGCAGTCAAGGCTGGAACTGGTTTCAAAGAGTTTAAGCAGAATGTCAGTTCTTAAGTGTCGGACGAACCCTTCTCTGGCAAGGACAGCAATTCAGATTCGTAAAGGTGATGCACCACAAGCAGTGAAGGATGCCTTTCGGGATTACAAAAATGATATTGCCGATTATCTGACCATCATAGAGGGAGACTTTACTACTGACATGAATGCTATAAATCGTAAAGTAGAGGACTTTGTAAAGACAACAGGACAGGTTCCCATAATCATTGTTGATTACCTGCAAATAGTACAGGAGGATTTACCAACAGATAAGGGAAAGGTGGATTACATTACCAAAGGGCTGAAAATGTTGCAAAGGAAATACAACACGATTGTAATTGCGATATCTTCCATAAACAGAGGGAATTATATGCTTCCGATAGATTTTGAATCTTTTAAGGAATCCGGAAGTATAGAGTATTCAGCAGATGTTGTTTGGGGATTACAGTTGCAAATCATGAATGACCCGACATTTGCCTCTGCCAAAAATGTAACACAGAGAAGAAAAGTTATTGCTGCGGCGAAAGCGGCATCTCCAAGGAAAGTAGAACTCGTATGTCTCAAGAACAGATTTGGGATAGCATCATATAGTTGCGGTTTTCTGTATTATCCGCAGTATGACCTTTTTACTACTGACCCGAATTATAAGAGTCAGATACCGACCTGTCCTGTACCGAAGCTTATTGTATAAGGAGGCGAGAATCATGGCTACAGATAAACAACGCCTGGCTCGGGCAAAGGAGCGAAGAGAGACCGTAAAAGCAGACCAGATAGGAGTCTGTCGGTTTATAGAAATTTTTTATCAGGTGTTTGCAGATGACGGAACCGGTAAGTGGGTCAGGACCGGAAGCAGCAAAGCGAGAGGCTTACAATTTGAGAATAAGCTGCTGATGGCTGATGGGTCTTTCAAATACCTGAACAATCCCGGAGTGCAGATTATCACCAAGTATGAAAGACCTCCTCTCTGGGCAGACCCGAAACTCAATCAGATATGGCTTGATTATTTCATATTTGAACAGCCGTTTATATGGGGAGGTGTTATCTATGGCGATAAAGGGTGAAGACAAGTATCCAATATGGCAGAGAAGTTATCTGACCATTGAGGAGGCGGCACTATATTCCGGAATCGGGCGAGGAAAGCTTCGTCAGATGACCGAGAGTGAGGATTGTCCGTTTGTGTTATGGAATGGGACAAAGAGGTTAATCAAGCGGCGTGTTCTTGATGAATACCTTGATAAGATGTACTCAATTTGAATCAAATCGGTACTTGTGGGATAGGCGTAGGAATGCTATGTTTATGGCAGTCATATCACCTTTTCCGCAGTTACCGGAAAGGAGATATAGCATGAAAGCAAAAAAGCGTTTAGACAAAGACCGGAAGGTCTTGAAAAGAGGTGAGAGCCAAAGAAAGGACGGCATATACGATTATCGCTGGACAGGAAAAGATGGAAAAAGACATTCCGTTTATGCAGGGACACTTGCTGAACTCCGAATGCTGGAGGAACAGATAGAGAGAGACAAAGCAGACGGTATCAAGGTTGATGCGATGAATACCACGCTGAATGACATGTATAAGATATGGTGCGATGTGAAGCGTGGCCTGAAGGACAATACATTTCAGGGATACAAGTATTATTATGAAGCATTCGTTGCCGACGACCTTGGGCAGATGCGTTTACAGGCTATAAAGAAGACAGATGTTCGCCGGTTTTATAATAAACTGGTGGATGAACGGGGTATGAAGTTTAATTCTGTAGACAGCGTCCATACGGTAGTTCATCAGATTTTGAATTTGGCTGTTGAGGACTGCTTTATAAGGATTAATCCTTCGGACAATGCGCTTAAGGAATTGAAGCAGTCCCGTAATATGGATACCGAGAAGAGACACGCTTTGACCGTAGACCAGCAGAAGCTCTTTCTGACCTATCTGAAAACCCACAGGCAGTACAGCCACTGGTATCCTATCTTTGCAGTAATGCTCGGAACAGGCATGAGGGTAGGAGAAGCTACCGGACTTCACTGGTGTGATATAGACCTTGAGGCCGGGGAGATTGATGTAAATCATACGCTGATTTACTACGCACACAGAGATAAGGAGCATAATTGCTTCTTCGGTATCAATACTCCGAAGACCAAGGCGGGAGAGCGTGTGATTCCGATGCTGGATTTCGTCAAGGACGCTATTCAGCAGGAGAAGACCAATCAGGAGCTTCAGAACATTTCCTGTAAGGCAGTAGTAGATGGGTACACGGATTTTATCTTCCTGAATCGTTTCGGGAATGTACAGCATCAGGGAACTCTCAACAAGGCAATCCGCAGGATTTCAAGAGACTGTAACGATGAGATTCTGGAGAGGGGTGAACCGGACCCGGTTCTTCTTCCGAGATTTAGCTGCCACAACCTCCGTCACACCTTCGCAACAAGGCTGTGTGAGTCTGGCGTAAACATTAAGGTCATCCAGGAAACTTTAGGTCATAAGGACATTTCGACCACTATGGACGTGTATGCCGAGGCAACCAAGGATTTGAAAAGGCGTGAATTTGGGAACATGGAATTAACTAACGGCGACATCTGGAATATCTGATATTTGGAGTAGTACGCCAACCTCAACGCCAACTTATACAAGGCGTATGACAAGTTATGAAAAATTTTTCAAACTCAATAGAATTGAACGAAGCAACGATAGAGTTTGAGAGCTTATGAGAGGTTGTGAAACGGGTTTCGGTGTCTTCCCTACAGTGATGCTGCCCTTCTCCTTCTCTTCAAATGCGCAATAGGCTGCATCGATGGTAAACATTTTCAGTGCGGTATGCAGAGCAGGTAAAAAAATATTATTTTGACTGGACAGAATCTGTCATTCTAGAAATATAATATTATTCTTTCAGTGTCTTATAATTTTCCCTCAAAAGAAGACTTTCGTGTTATAATAGGACCATAGTATTGGGATTTATCAACCTGTTTGCTTTCTGTTTTGGCAAAGTCTTATTATGTTTGGGAGGATGCTGATATGCCTAAGGGTACTAATCAGAAGCTGAAATTATACTATTTAGCCCGTATCATGGTAGAGAAAACAGACGATGAGCATATGATTACTATGCCTGAAATTCAAAAGGCTCTGGAAGCCTATGAAGTAACTGCTGACAGAAAAAGCCTTTACAATGATTTGGAGGCCCTGAGTATCCTTGGAATTGATGTGGTAGGCGAAAAGATTGGCAGGAATTATTACTACCATGTGGGGGCTAAGCAGTTTGAAATAGCGGAGTTAAAGCTTCTCGTGGATGCCATCCAGTCATCCAAATTCATTACAGAGAAGAAATCCAATGAGCTCATAAAGAAACTGACCGGTATGGCCAGCGAATATGAGGCCTCCCAGATGAAGCGCCAGGTGGTGGTCCAGGGCCGGGTTAAGACCATGAATGAAAGCATCTATTATATAGTGGATGATGTTCATAGAGCCATAGCCGAGAATAAACAGGTTCGTTTTGAATATATGAAATGGAATCTGCAAAAGAAGATGGAGAAGCGCAAGGATCAGCCCTATGTCGTGAGTCCCTGGGCCCTGACCTGGGATGATGAGAATTATTATCTGATTGCCTATGATGAGCTGGCCGACCGCATTAAGCACTTCCGCGTGGACAAGCTGAAGAGTATCAAGATTCTGGAGGAAAAAAGGACAGGGCGGGATAGGTTTAAGGAGTTTAATCTGGCCAGGTATTCCAAGATGCATTTCGGAATGTTCGGCGGGGAGCAGACCCTGGTGAAGCTGTCCTTTCGGAATGACATGGTGGGCATCTTTCTGGATCGCTTTGGCAAGGATATTTCAATCTATCCTTCCAAGGAGGAGGGATGGTCGGAAACCAATGTGGAGGTATGCATGAGCGATCAGTTCCTGGGCTGGATATTTGCCCTGGGAACCGGAGTAAAGATACTTAGTCCTAAGAGTGTTATCCATAGATTTCTGCAGGAACTGAGGGACAGGGAGGGGCTTTATGAGGAGTAAGTCCATGAAGAAGAGATGACTCCCCGCATACACAGATGAGAAATATGTTGAGGCTGGTCATCTCAGGCCCAGAGGGCCTTCGAAGATGGGCTGTCGCCAAGGTTTCGCGCTCGTGCAAGCACGGCGGCGAGACTTTGGCTTCTAGCCTACAATCGAGAGGGGGATACCCCCTCTCGATTCGGCTACGCCGCTATCATCTCGCAAGCAAGCTTGCTCGATGATGAGCGGTCGCCGTAAGCCGTGTTCTGCAAGCAAGCTTGCACCACGGCTTTCGGCTCGTCGCCTACAATCGAGTAGGGGGGAAGCCCCCCTACTCGATTCGGGCCTCGCCCACATCTCAGGCCCTACGGGCCTTCGATGATGGGCTGTCGCCAAGGTCTCTCTGGCGTGCAAGCACGCCGATGAGACTTTGGCTCCTAGCCAGCACACATAAAAAGAGAGAGGTCTGAATCCTCTCTCTTCTCATTCATAAGGCGATAGCCTATACTAAACCAACATTAAGCTATGCCTTCTCCCTTCGCAGCCAGTGCCTTTTTTAATTTTTTCCGGCCATTTTTTGAGGTATTCGAGTTCGAATTACCCTCTTCATCATCCTGAGAGGGGAGCTTTTCGGACTCATCTCTCGTCAGCTTGGCAGCATCCGAAAAAAGTGACCTGATCTGCTGCATTGACTTAATCATCTCTCCGTCCCCTGTTCTTAATCAGCTCCTGCGATTCTTCGCTATAGAGCACTACTTGCATCCGCCCTCCTATTAGATAAACGGGCAATTATAATTATACCGTTTTGTATACAAAAATCAAGAATTAACATAAAATTTTCACAAATTATTAAGAAATAGGGTTGAAACTTTGTGAAATCTACCCTAGGGAGAGTCTCTTCTATAAATTCTGTCAATCTCCCAGATAATCTTCCTCCCGATCCACATCTGTGTAATCGGACAAAACATAAATGGTATAACCATCTGCCTGCAGTTTAGGCTCATCATACCAGCCCTTGAAATTGTGATGACTGTGAACATGAACCTGTCCGGAATACGGAGGTACCGGATCTCCCACGCGAATCCGCACATCCTTCATCGATTCCTGACAAACCTCACAAATGTATTTCACGTGATATTCTTTGTAGAAGCCCGCCACAATATTTCTGTCCTCGGTAATATTTGTCCAGCTGCCGTCCCATCCGGTAAACTCCAGACCATTAATGCAGGGATTATCAGGCTGGGGAAGCGTAGTCCCATAAGCTACCACGTCTGCTTTCCAAAGCTCGCCGGTGGACCCGTTATACCATTTCACCACACAGGTCTGTCCCGGAATACCCACAGGATTGGTCTTTATAACTTCCTGAGCCGTCATGGTGCAAGGTGTCCCCATTTGTGTGGGAGCGGCCTGCAATTCTGTCGTAGCCTTAGGCAGTGTATCGTTATTTACATGGGTATAATTAAGGATTCCTGTAGGCAGAGTCTGATATGTTGTACATATCTGAGCGGTCTCTGTTCCACCACCCATTGGCCGATAGACGGCATTTACAGACATATCCTTCTGAACATCCCTCAAATTAGCGTCCCAGCCACAGAAAGCGTATCCGGGCATCCCTACATCCGTCGGTCCCATATAGGTCATATCCGTTCCCTTAGGTGCCGTCACCATTACCACACCCTTGGGACTAATAAAGGTTACATGAACTTCAACGGCTGCCTGTGCCGCAGGGTCTGTCTGAGCCACGGCAACTGACTTCGCCACCTGCTCTACCTGAACTGTAGCCGCCTGTGCCGTCTGAGTTGTCGCCGCCTGTGCTGCAGGGTCTGTCTTAGCTGCAACTGTCTGTGTACCGGTCGGCGCCTGCATTACCTGAGCTGCAGCTGCCTGAGCCTGTACAGCCCTTGCCGCAGCCTCCTGCGCTATCTTTTTTGCCTCAACCGCAGCCGCACGCGCCGCCTCTGCCGCTTTTTCTGCCTGAATCACAGTAGCCGACTTCGTCGCCTGTTCAGCCGAAGACCCCGTTTCAGACGCCAATACACAAACACTTCCTCCCATGGTAAGAATCAGTATTGCAAAACAGGCCAACAAAGCCTTACTCCAATATCTTTTCCTATTTCCCTTCGTCCCTTTTGAAAAAAAATCACCCTCTATCAGCCTCATATTATTCCTCCTTTAATCAACAGAGAAAGATAACATTCCTTAAGGTTTACTTAAAAATTTATAAATATAGTATACATAATTATAATATAGAACTCAAGAAATAACAAAAATTTTTCGTCAATTTCATTCGATTTTTGTGAAAAATAACTAGCCGCCTATATTTCTGCCATTAGATACTTCAATATCCAGGCAAGACTACGCACTGAATATGTATCAATCCATCGAGAGGGGGGAAGGCCCCCCTCGATTCCGGCCTCGCCCACAATCTCAGGCCCTACGGGCCTTCGATGATGGGCTGTCGCCAAGGTCTCTCTAGCGTGTAAGCACGCCGACGA
>JAILCB010000254.1 GCA_024680595.1 Lachnospiraceae bacterium
AACATGCCGGTCGGAGGGTGTGACTGCTACCTGATAGACAGGAAGGTCATAGAGGTATTAAAGCTTCTGGGTGAGAAGAATTCATCCCTTACCCTGCAGGTCCTCTGGTCGGGATTTAAGACAGACCGCATATACTTCCACAGGGATGAGAGGAAGTCGGGCAAGTCCAGATGGACCATGTCCAAAAAGGTCAAACTGGCAATGGATTCCATGATGAGCTTTTCTTATTTTCCCATAAGGTTTATGACGACCCTGGGATTTATATTTGCCCTTCTGGCTGTGCTCTGGATCATAGAGATCATAATAGAGAAGCTGGTCATCGGAACACCTATAGCGGGCTGGGCATCCATAATGTGCCTGAACCTCTTTACTTCCGGAGCGGTAATGCTGATGGTGGGAGTGATAGGAGAATATGTATGGAGGACCCTTGATGCGTCAAGGAGCAGACCTCCCTTTATCATAGACAGGATAGAGTCGGAATCAGAAGAAAAAGAAAAGGAGAGAAAATAATGAGGAATGTTGCGCTTATTACCGGTATAACCGGACAGGACGGTTCATATCTGGCAGAGTTTCTGCTGGATAAGGGATACGAGGTACATGGTATCATAAGGAGACAGTCCAGTATAAACACGGTCAGGATAGACCACCTTTATTACAATAAGGAGATAAAGGACAAGACCTTTTTCCTTCATCACGGTGATATGACCGATTCCAGCAACTTAAACAGGCTGATAGAGCAGATACAGCCTACAGAGATATACAATCTGGCAGCCCAGTCCCACGTGGGAGTGTCCTTTGAGGTCCCGGAATATACAGCTGAAACGACCGGTATAGGGACTATGAGGATCCTGGATGCCATAAAGAAATCGGGAGTCAAGTGCAGATTCTATCAGGCATCGACTTCAGAGCTTTTCGGAGGCCTGCCCGATACCGCTCCCCAGTCCGAAAAGACCCCCTTCTATCCCAAGAGTCCTTACGGGGCGGCAAAGCTCTACTCTTATTGGATTACTGTGAATTACAGGGAGGCTTATGGTCTCTTTGCCTGCAACGGTATTCTCTTTAATCACGAGTCGCCCAGACGGGGAGAGACCTTTGTGACCAGAAAGATTACCCAGGCCGTGGCCCGGATTATGAAGGGGGACCAGGATGTGCTGCAGCTGGGAAACCTGAATGCCAAGCGGGATTGGGGTTACTCCGGAGATTATGTGGAGGGCATGTGGCTCATATTGCAGCATGATAAGCCCGGAGACTATGTGCTGGCCAGTAACGAGACTCATTCTGTGAGAGAATTTGCTGAGCTGGCCTTTAAGGAAGTGGGCGTTAATCTCCAGTGGAGAGGCAGGGGTGTCAATGAAAAAGGCATTGACAAGGATACCGGCAGGGTATTGGTGGAAGTGAACCCCAAGTACTTCCGCCCTGCAGAGGTGGAGCTCCTTTGGGGCGATTCCTCCAAGGCAGAAAAAGAGCTGGGCTGGAAGAGACAGACTACTTTCAAGGAGCTGGTTTCCATGATGGTGGATAGCGATATGAAGGACATCACCGGTATGTCCGCCGAGGAGTGGAAGAAGCAGAAGAATGGCGGGGAAGAGTGAGGATATAGGGGATTATTGCCCGGATTAAAGGAGATATTATGGATTTGACAGATAAGCAGTCAAAAATATATGTGGCAGGCCATCGGGGACTGGTGGGCTCTGCAATTGTCAGAAATCTAAAAGAAAAGGGCTATAGCAATATAGTAGTCCGCACCCATAAGGAGCTGGATCTGGAGGATCAGGCGGCGGTTTTCCGTTTCTTTGAGGAGGAAAAGCCGGAGTATGTGGTGCTGGCGGCCGCCCATGTGGGAGGGATCAATGCCAATCAAACCTATCCTGCGGACTTTATCTATATTAATTCCATTATTCAATGCAATGTAATCAAGGCGGCCCATGATAATCATGTGAAGAAGCTGCTCTTCCTGGGGAGCTCCTGTATTTATCCCAGGCTCGCGCCCCAGCCCATGACCGAGGACGCCCTTCTCACGGACTCTCTTGAGACCACAAACGAGGCCTATGCCATTGCCAAGATCTCCGGTCTGGAGATGTGTAAATTCTTTAAGAGGCAGTATGGGGACGATTTCATTAGCTGTATGCCTACGAATTTGTACGGGCCCAATGACAACTTTAATCTGGAGACCAGTCACGTGCTGCCGGCCCTTATCCGCAAGTTTGACGATGCGAAAAAGACAGGCGCTGCCTTTGTAGAGCTTTGGGGTACCGGGTCCCCCCTTCGGGAATTCCTGTATGTAGATGATATGGCAGACGCCTGTGTATATCTGCTGGAGCATTACAGCGGGGAGCAGCATGTCAATATTGGTACAGGGAAGGAGATTTCCATTCGGGATTTGGCGGAAATCGTCAAGGAGACTGTGGGATTCCAGGGTGAAATCCGCTGGAATAGCGATATGCCGGATGGTACTCCCAGGAAGCTTTTGGATGTTTCAAAGCTGAATTCTATTGGATGGAAGGAGAAAGTGAGTCTTAGGGAGGGCATTCGTTTATCCTATGAATGGTATCTCTCACAGGATGAGAAGGATCTAAAGAAATGATTATCCGTATCATACTCATCTGTCTCGGGCCCCTATTGCTTTTGTACGCAGGACTATGCACTCGTCCCGTGTCAAAAGAGGATTATTTGGATGACGATGGTGAGGGGGAAGATTTTTCTGATGCCCAGACGGCACATAAAGGACGGGAAATTAGGAACTTTTCTGGCGGTGGACCTGTTTCTCCGGATGCAGGAACCGGTAATGGGCAAACCCCATATCCACCGGCTTCGGTTATGGGCGCGGTGACCGGGACGGCAGCAGGTCCGGGGGAGAATAGTTCAGGACAGATTCCTGCCGCAGTCACTTATGCCGATGGGGCAGGGACAGGGGGAAAGAGGGTTTTCCTGTTGAATTGGAAATGGAAGGGAGCATTGATTGCAGGGATAATTCTCTTCCTTCTTTTTGCTGCATTCTCTCTTTTCTCGATCTATACATTGAATCAAAAGATTAATGCTCTCTATGGAACCGTAGTTCAGATGGAGAATGAACTCCTGGAATTAGAACAGGACTTGCCATAATTCATATATAATGATAAAGCTTTTTGCATGCACCGGAATGGTGCTATTAAACTTATTTTTATATTTTGCATTTGGATCCCTTATTACCGGCAGATTCAAGGACAGCAGATTTTCGCTGGTGATTACCGAGGTGGTGGGATTCTTCACTTATTATTGCCTTTTTGAGCTGGTTTGTCTGCCTATGGTGCTGCGCTGGCAGCCGCTTTCCAGGCTGTCCCATCTATGGGCGGGCATAGTGGCTGCAGTTGTCATATTGTCTGCAGTTCTGAACTGGAAGCTATGGAAATCCAAGCTTTTTGAGCTTTCCAAATTCCTGAGGACTCACTATCAGTTCACCTTTCTATCTGCGGTGGTGGTGGTTATAGAGCTGGTTGTCATTATTCATGCCTACCAGTTTACTTTGGATGCCGCCTTCTATGTGGCTGAGGTCACTACATCGCTGGAAACCAATATGTTGGATATTTACGATCCTTATACCGGGATGTGGATGGATCACTTTGAAATGAGATATTTCTTCCAGACCTATCCCTTGAATGATGCTGTGATGTGCTATCTCACAGGCATTCATCCCCTGCTCTGGACCAAAACGATTATGGAGGCGGTGTGTATTCTGCTCTCAAACTGTGTCAGCTATCTCATCGGTAAGAGACTCTTTATGAAGAAGGTTGGGACTAAGCCGTCAGAGCCTTCTGAGGGACAGAACGGGTTTTTTGATATGGGGGATTATTTTACCCCCTATAATAAGATTGCCCTCTTTCTCTTTTTCTCGGGAATGCTTCACTTTTTCTATACCACCATCTACACCTCCTCGGCCTTCTATACTACCAGAACCTATGAGGGAAAGGCCCTGGTTGCAAATGTGGTAATTCCGGTGATTTTCTGGCTTTATCTCAAATTGCTGCAGGATCACAGGAAGAACCGTTATTGGGCCCTTCTTTTCCTGGTATCTGTAGGTGGGGCGGTACTCTCTAATTCCGCCAATATGCTGGTTCCCGCATCCCTTTTTGTCTTTGGGGTGCCCCTTTTCTTTCAGAAAAGAGATAAGTGGATACTTATCAAAACGGCCCTGTGTATGCTGCCTGGTATATTGCTGATTATTTCATATGTGGCCTATGTCAAAGGTTACTATGTACTTTACACCTATCCGAGGTAATTGAATGCAGACCTTAAGTATTGAAAAGGCTGGTTTATCCTATATATTCCAGTGTCTGGAGCTTTATAGCGGTGAATGCCTCTATCTCTTTCTCTATGGGATAGGAATCATTTTCATTCTCTGGAAGGGGAGAAAGTCGGAGAAAAGAACCTTTCTCTATCCCTCCCTGGTTCTTCTATTGACGGTTTTTAACCCCCTGCTGCCGGTGACCGTCAACCGTTTTTTTGATGTAAATAAGGAGTATTATAGGACCCTTTGGATCGTGCCTGTGGTACCTCTATTAGCCTATCTGGCAGTGAAGTTTGTGACCCTGCCCAATAGGAATACTAATTATAGAAATGCCGTATTTCTGGGATTTTGCTGTATATTTCTGGGGGCGGGCACCTTTGTCTATGCCGATGGATATATTGAGCAGGAGAATGTTTATAAGGTTCCCAATGAGGTTATAGAAGTGTCTGAGTTAATTCACGAGAACGCCTTGGTGAAATATCCCAAGGCTATCTGTGATTTCAGACTACATATGGAGCTCCGGCAGTATGATGCCTCCATTTTGCTGACGGCGGATAGAAGCCAGTACCTGGCTGTTATGCAGGGAACCCATCAGGATGATCAGATGCTGGAGCAGAATCAGGCCGTGAACCGGATTCTGGATGTGATTTTGAAGGGAGAAGAGGTTCCAAAGAAGGAGTTCCTAGGATATTTGGACCAAACCAATACAGAGTTTGTGGTAGTTGAAGCCAAGAATTCGGTGGTTCTGAATTATCTCAGCCGTATGGGCCTGAACCGGGTGGGGGAGACAGAAGAGCGGGTGCTGATGCATTATGACTTAAAGAATCCCATTCAATATGAGCTGGCGGATTATAGTGCTTATTGGTGATTCTTGGAGAAGGGATGGGGAGCGGATGATGAAGACGCTGACGGTATTTACCCCTAGCTATAATCGGGAGAAGCTGCTTCCCCGTCTATATAGGAGCCTGTGCAGGCAGAATTCCACAGACTTCCTCTGGCTCATTGTTGACGATGGTTCCACGGACGGCACCGGGGAATTGGTGGAAGGCTGGAGAAGGGAGAACCGTATCCCTATCCGTTATATTAGGAGACAGAATGGCGGCAAGATGCGGGCCCATAATACGGGAGTGCTGGCCTGTGAAACAGAGCTATTTGTCTGTCTGGACTCCGATGATTATTTCTCTGATACTGCCGTAGAGGATATATTGGAGCGGTGGAAAAGGGTTTCCGGCAGCCGGAGGATTGCAGGAATTGTGGCCCATAAGGGCAGGGATGAGACCCATACCCTCTATGGGGAGCTCTTTCCGGGGGAGAGGGCCGGGGATAGCAGAAAAGCGGGGCTGAGACCCTGCCTCATGTCCTATTACCCCTATTGCCGCAGCTGTTACAGGGACTGTTATGGAAAACGAGCGGAGGAAGAGGGAGGAAATGTTCCTGCCGAGTCTTCGCTTTCGGCACTATATCGTATGGGCTTTCGGGGAGAGACTACCCTGGTTTTTCGGACGGAAATATTGAAGAGATATCTATTTCCGGAAATACCCGGGGAGAAATATGTTCCTGAGGACTATGTCTATGATCAGATTGACAGGAAGTACAGGCTGTCGGTTTTACCCAAAATTCTCACTATCTGTGAGCTAGTGGAGTCAGGCTATTCAGATAGGGTGGATGAGCTGCGAAGGCAGAATCCCACCGGATGGTATCTGTATTATGTTAATCGGTCCCGCTATGAAAGCCGGCTTTCGTTGAAGCTTAAATATATGAGTCACTGTCTCAGATTCCGAAGAATTGCCTATGCTCCGGCTGTGAGGCGGCATCCCCTGCCAAAGGCCCTGGCCATAGCAGGACTTCCTGGTGCGACAGTGCTTCTTTTAATGGGAAAATTATGAGATCGATTCGTTCCACCGATGCCTGGAAAAGGCTCTATATGCTGACGGTCTGCGCAGTGATGGTTGCCGTGGATTCGGCCATGATCCTGTATATCCTGAATCAAATCTATAATGTGGAATTCCGGACGCAGATCTATTTGAGAGGGCATATCTTCGTGATGGCGCTCTATATCGGTGTGTTTATTTTTTTGGGAAGGGTGTTCGGCGGTCTGCTGGTAGGGGTCAGGCGGATTGGAGAAATCGTTTTCTCCTTTATCTTTACGGCTCTTTTCAGTGATCTATTCTTTTATACTATAGTCATGCTCCTTTCCTACAAAATACCGGATCCCAGACCCTTACTCTTAGTGCTGCTTTTGCAGCTGGTCTTTTCCTGCATCTGGATTGTTCTTACAGGAAAGCTCTATCATAGGCACTTTAAACCTCTGAATGTGCTTTTGGTTTATTACGGGGAGTCCTATCAGGGATTTCTGGAAAAGCTTAGGACTCGCAAGGATCAGTTTTTCATTTCGGATACGGTTAGTACCGAGCTGGGTCAGGAGCCGGTAAAGGAGAAGATTGACCGCTATAATACCATAATGCTTTGGGATATTCCCTCTAGAATAAGAAATCCCCTTGTCAAGTACTGTTATGAGAATTCCAAGCGAATCTATGTCATGCCAAAGATTACGGATATCATTCTGAATGGGTCAAGTCCGGTGCATCTCTTTGATACGCCCCTTCTCCTGACGGAAGGGAATCCGCTGGAGTATGAGGAGAGGATTTTGAAGAGGATTATGGATATCATCCTGTCACTTATCCTCATAGTAGTGACATCTCCAATCATGCTGCTGACGGCTCTTGCCGTGAAGCTCTGTGACGGGGGGCCGGTATTCTATAAGCAGGTGCGTTGTACCAGAAACTTCAAGGAATTCAAGATTATCAAGTTCCGCAGTATGATTGTGAATGCGGAGAGTAAAGGCGGGGCCATGCTGGCCCGGCAGCACGATCCCAGGATTACCCCGGTGGGACGTTTTATCCGGAAATGTAGGATTGATGAATTGCCCCAGCTTTTTAATGTTATAAAGGGAGATATGTCCTTTGTGGGGCCCCGGCCTGAGAGACCTGAGTTTGTCAGACAATTTATGGAGACGATGCCGGAATTTGTTTTTCGCATGAAGGTACGGGCGGGAATTACAGGCTATGCCCAGCTTTACGGCAAGTATAATACCCGGCCCTACGATAAGCTGAAGTTTGACCTATATTATATTGAGCAATATTCCATTTGGCTGGATATAAAGCTAATGATTCTGACCTTCAAGATTATTTTCTCCCTGGAGAGCACCGAGGGCACCAAGGAAAAGGTTTCTGCAGGAAATGAAGCCCTGGCTGAGGATGAATCAGAGAAGCTTGGGGCCGGTGAGGGCAAACCGGACAGGTCTTTTTCAGGGGAAAAGCTTGCGAAGAAAGTGATTTCCGCAGAGGGCGGCAGTCTGCCGGATAAAAAGTCTGGGGGAAATTAGGCTAATTAATAGAGTTTTGAGGGCTTTGGCCTGACCTTAGTCAGGGATAGAGGCCGGGCTAGAATGGGCTTTGCAGAGTCATAGTAGGATATGGCGGGAAGTGGAAAGGTCAGGCAGGAGGAATTCGGATGGTTTCAGTGGTAATTCCAGTTCATAATGCACAACGGTTTATAGGAGATACAATCCGGTCTGTTATGGGACAGGAATATAAGGACTGGGAGATCCTGCTTATAGATGATCATTCGGAGGATGAAAGCGTTAAGCAGATTTCATACTTTATCGAAGACGCCAGGGAGAAGGGGGAGGAGAAGCGCTACCGTCTTTTGTCCTCCGGAAACGGGCGCGGCGCCGCAGCTGCAAGGAATGTGGGAATCAAGGCAGCAAAAGGCAGATATATTGCCTTTCTGGACGCGGATGACATCTGGGAGCCGGAAAAGCTAATTGAACAGCTGGAATTTCAGGACAAAATTGGTGCGGCCTTTACATTTACAGGCTATGAATTTGCGGATGAGAATGGCTTTGGGATTGACAAAATTGTGAGGGTCCCCTTCCGCATGAACTACAAACAGGCCTTAAAGAATACTACAATCTTTACCAGTACTGTCATGTTTGATACAGAAAAGATCAGTAAGGATATGATTCTCATGCCGGATGTGCCCAGCGAGGATACTGCCACCTGGTGGAAGGTTCTCCGGAATGGATATACGGCCTGGGGTCTGAACCGGCCCTTGACTCTGTATAGACGGTCGGGGGAAACTCTGTCCTCCAATAAGAAAAAGGCTGTAAGGCGGATATGGAATCTCTATCGTAATGTGGAGCATTTAAGTCTCATCAGAAGCGCCTGGTGCTTTTGCTTTTATGCTATGCATGCGGTATGGCGGAGGTTGTGATGGGCTCGGAACTGTTGGGGGAAGGATATTCGATAGCTGCCGGTCATGGGGCGGAGGCCAAAAAGCCTGTTCTGGTTTTAGTTTCCGCTATGCATCTCAAGGACTGGAGTCTAATCCGCAAGCTCCGGATTACTGGCAATGCGGTTTTGATTAACCAATGTGATGAGGATGACAGACGGCTGGTAGAGGATGGAAATAGGCGAATTCTTTTCCTTTCAAATAGGGACAGGGGCTTAAGCCGAAGCCGGAATCTGGCCATGAGGGAAGCGGCTTCCTTTTCAGAGAATTCCCTTTGCATTTTTTGCGATAATGATATTTGCTATGTGGAAGGCTATGAGGATCGGATTCGCAGGGCCTTTGACCGACATCCGGAGTCAGATATCCTAGTCTTCTTTATAAAGCGTCCGGAGAGACAGAGCCCCATATTTCAAAGGGAGAGGAGGATGGGATATCTCTCCACTATGAAGATATTCTCCCCGGAAATTGCTTTTCGCCTGGACAGGATCCGTCGGGCGGGACTCCAAATGGATAGGGATTTTGGTGCCGGAGCCAGATATTGCATGGGGGAAGAGAATATCTTTCTTTTTGACGCTCTTCGGAAGGGTCTTAGGATTAGCTATATTCCGGAGAAAATCGCTGATGTCATTCCGACGCAGTCCACCTGGTTTCAGGGCTATACAGAGGACTTTTTCCGAAACCGGGGAGCAGGATATTACCGGATGACCAGTTGCTTTTGGTTTCTATTGTGCCTTCAATTTGCTGTGAGAAAGCACTCCCTCTACAGGCAGGACCAGGGGTTTTGCCGCGCCATTTCTCTAATGATTGAGGGGAAAAGGCATTATTTGAGGAATAAGGGATCCGGGGGGAGGAAAGCTTTCCCCACCCTTTTCATAGTGGGTGATTATAGGACAGGGACAGGTCCCGCCAATGTGACAAGGGATTTGATTCGAAGCCTTCCCAAAGGGACCCTCTTTCTCAGGGCTAGGGGAAAGGCGGCCCGGGCTGCGGAGCTTTTCCAAAAGATGCCTAAGGCAAATGTGGCGGTTTTCTCGGGCTTTTCCAGGCAGAATCTGTTGGGGATGAAGCTGGCCCGGAGATTAGGTATTCCGTCAATTTACCTTATGCACGGATGTGTGGAATACGAGAACCGGATAAATAGGGTTCCTGATAAGGCCATGGCCCGGGATGAGAGACGGATGATGGCTCTTTGCGACAGGATTCTGGCCGTTTCGGACTGGTTTGAGGGCTGGCTTAGATGTCATTATCCGGACTATAAGGAAAAGATCTATCATCTCACCAATGGAATTGACTGGAAGACATTCTCCTCCTGCCCGACGGGAGAGAAGGGTGTAGGATCTAGGTCAAGGTCTATGGCTGCAAGCTCGAAGCCTTCCATCCTTACGGTGGGCGGCGGAATGCCCAGGAAGCGAATATATCGCATTTGCCAGGCTATTGATATCCTCCGCAGAGAGGGTATGACGGATCTCACCCTTACTCTTGTCGGGGACAGGGGGGCCGATACAGAGCGAATTCACCGCTATCCTTTTGTGAGGGATCTGGGGCTTGTTGACAGGGAAACTATGAAAAAGCTCTATGCTTCTCATAGTATTTTTGTACAGAATAGTATTTTTGAAACCTTTGGCCTGGCTCCGGTGGAGGCGCTTCTCGGTGGCGCCAATATTCTTTTGTCTGACTGCTGTGGCGTTCTTTCGGTCTTAGAGAATGTGCAGGAAGGGGATTTGATTCGTAATCCTGAGAATGCCAGAGAAATTGCGGATAAGCTAAAAGGCCTTATGAAGCAGGGAAATCATGACAGACTTCTGGCGGGAATTGACCGGAAAACGGTTTCAATAGACAATAGGGCCGGGGAATTGCAGAGGTTTGCGGCAACTCTTGTCTAAGGGAGACTGTAAAGGGGAAAGAACCGGATAGCCTGATTTTCTCATAAATGTTTCTGGATAGGCCTGGACGGGGAATGGATATATAGATGATATCAAAGGAAAATGCAATTGAAGAGGGCTTTCAGCTTTCACGCCTCAGGGTTGCCTTTAATTGGCTGGCTCTGGGGATTCTTATGATCTTTTATGCGGGAACCTGGACTTTTCCGTATTTTTACCATATCACGGAAATTTATAATACAGCTATTATTTTTGTAGCCTTGGCCATTCTCTTTTTTAATAATGTGCCTTGGCTCAAGAGGTTGAGAGAGGGGGATAAGCTGCTCTACTGCCTGGGGATTACTCTGGCCATAGCCCTGGTAAACCTCTTTATCATAGGATCGAATAAAGGGTGTTTTCTTATTATCCTGGATTTCCTGTTAATCTGGTATATAGCTCCTTTTATTCAGCTAAGCAGGGTTCAGAGGAAGACCTATGAAATTTTCTTTCTCCTCATGTTTATCTCCTGGTTCCTATATGACAGGGCCTTTTCCTATAATTCCAATACCGGGGCCACTGTGACGGTCTTTACCTTTTTTGGGGCCATGGTCATGCTGCAGAGGCTCACCCGAAGGAAGGAGATTTTTGGCTTTTTCATGGTAATCTCCGTTATCCGGGTGGTGACTCTGGTGCTCTGGCATCTGGCCCGGGGGGCCTTTCTAGCCCTTTTCCTTTTCATGCTTTTCTATTATTTCTTTCCCGGAAAAAAATGGCAGAATAGGAAAATATTCACTTTCTTTTCCCTATTCTCCACATTGGGCTCCCTTCTCTTCGTGTCCCTCTATATCTTTTTGGGGACTACGGGCTTTAATATGAGGCTGCCCTTCTTCTATAAGAATATTTTCTCCGGCCGGGAGCAGATATGGCTGGAGGTCTGGGAAATGCTTCAGACCAGACTTCTTACCGGGATTGGATCCGGCTTTCGGCTGAGATCCTTTTTTGAATACAATATTCATAATGCCATGTATGATATTTTGGCAGTTCACGGGATATTGGTTTTCATTGGGGCCTTAATTATTATTCTGAGTCGCCTTTCCCAGATACGGACCAGGCTGGTTGCCGGGGGCCGGGAGAAATTATGTGCAATTTCCGCCCTCTTTGCCATCTTCATAGAGTCCTTTATTGATATGGATCTTATGTGGGCAGACTATTCGCCCCTTCTTTTATTTTTGATATTGACCTTGTATGAGCCGGAAGGAACGAAGACGGAGAGTGAAAGAGGGTAAGTACCGCTATTTATTTCATAATGTAGCTCTGTTTACAGTCAGCAACTTTGTTTCCAAAGTGCTGGTCTTTTGTCTTGTTCCTTTTTATACTACTGTTCTCACAGAGTCGGATTATGGGGTAGCGGATGTTATGCAGACGACCCTGCTCCTGCTGGTACCCCTTCTGTCTATAAATGCCGGTGAGGCCGCTTTGCGCTTTGGCCTGGAATATGCGGACAGCCGGGATGAGATTCTCCTCTATGGGTTTAGGAAGGTGGTTCGCTCCATAGCAATTGTAGGAACTCTTGCAGTGGCCCTGGCGGTTGCCCTGTCCATGGCTCCCCTGCAGCAGATGTTTCTGCGTATAACGGGCAGCTCCGCATCTTCCCTGCCGCCTTACTTTTTGCTATTCTTCCTGCTATACATATGTAATAGTCTTTATGAATATATGCTGCTATACTGCCAGGGGACGGAGCAGGTCCAGATCATGATTACAGGAAGTGTTTCCTGCACCCTGCTTGTTATCCTGTCAAATCTTCTTTTTCTCCTGGTTTTTTCCATGGGACTTTTGGGATATCTCATGGCCCAAATGATTTCCTTCGCCGGGGCTTTTGTCCTAATGTTTGTCCTGATGGGGGGAATGGGGCGGCTGAGGAAGGCCGGGAAGAAGGAGGCAGTAATGGATACTAGGGCAGAGAAGCCGGATGGGGAAAAGGAGACTCCTGAGTCCGGGGAAGCCTGCCCACAGAACCTGGAGGAGCGGATGGGCCAATACGGCAAGTCTATGCTTCTCTACTCAACTGCCAGCTGGGTCAATAATGCTATCGACCGGTACTATATCCTATTCATGCTGGGCAGTTTCCAGAACGGCATATATGGAGTTGCCTACAAGATTCCCGCCATCCTTACGACTATTCAGCGCATCTTTGCCCAGGCCTGGCAGATGTCTGCCGTCAAGGAATATAAGGGGCCTGACCGGGATCAGTTTTTCTCAGGAATGTATCGGGCCTATCAGACAGTTCTGGTACTTTCCTGCAGCGGTATAATCCTTTTCCTAAAGCCCATCGCCGCCGTCATGTTCCGGGGTGGTTTTTTCGAGGCCTGGGTTCTGGTGCCGCCACTTCTGCTCTCAGTGGTTTTTGGGGCATTGGAGGGCTTTCTGGGCTCCATTTGTCTGGCCTTTCAGGATGGAAAAAGTATGGGCCGGGCCACGGGAGTCGGGGCCCTGGCTAATATCATTATGAATTATTTCGGGATTCTGGAGTTTGGCAGTTTTGGCGCTGCAATTGCCACCCTTTTCTCCTACTTTACCATGTTTGTCCTGGCTTTTATTTTTGTGAGGAAACATGTAAAGCTGAAGGTAATGATTATCAGGGATCTGCTTGCCTATCTCTTAATCCTGGTGGAATCCCTCTTACTTATATTTAATTTCAAGAATTATTATATAATTAATGCTGTTATTGTGCTGATATTGGCACTCTTATATTTGAAAGAGGAAATTGGAATCGCAAAACGACTGTTATCAAGATCCGGCAGATGATGATAGGATTTGATAACATACAAAATCAAATTAATTACAAACGTTATAGATATGAAGAATAAACTCGAAATAGCAAGTGAATATATAGTCTTGGGCCTCTTTTTGTGGTTTATGCTGTCGTCCTTTATAAGCCAGGATTTCTATGCCGTAAGTACCCGTTACGGAACGGCTGTTTTTGCAGTTGGCCTCTGCCTGCTTTTTGTTTTGAACCGTTTACAGGAATATAGGCAAGGAGTGGCGCAAGGAACCGGGGCATCCTTTCTTTCGGCTTTTATTCCCTTTAGGGATAGGGATTTTGTCATTCTTCTGCTGGCAGATGCCCTGGCCCTGGTGAATCTCTTTCTCCTGCATTCCCATAAGGGGGCCTTTCTGGTGGTTTTTGATCTGACATTGCTTCTATATCTGTCTGACAAAATTCGGCTGTCCCATAGGACTCGGCGCCTTATAGGTTTTTCCGGCTGCATGCTGCTCATCCCCTGGTACTCCTATGTCAGGTGGGATTACGGCTTCAATATGGCGGGCCTGGTCTTCCTTCTCTTTCTTATTTTTGGAACTATCTTTCTGGAATATATAAAGAATGATTTCGAATTCTATTATTTGGGGGCTGTTCAGGGGCTCTTTTTCGCCACCACTTTTTTGCTGGCTTTTTGCTATCAATCCAGGTCTTCGGTTCTGACCATATTGGTCTTTGGCCTGATTTGGCTTCTCCTGCCCCGTATGAAGGGGAGTAAGCTTTGGCATGGTCTTTTGCTTGCTTCTCTGACGGCAGGAAGTATTCTATTTACCGCCTTTTATATTTTTCTGGATTTTGCCAATGTCCAGTTTCGTTTTCTTAATAAGAATTTTCTTTCCGGGAGAGAGCAGATCTGGGTAGAGCTCTGGAAAGCGTTTTCCAATCAAATCCTAACAGGAATTGGTTCCTCCTATGAGATAAAGAGCTTTTTTATCTTTGAGGTGCATAACGGACTATTCGACATCCTGGTGGTCCATGGGCTTGTGGTCTTTCTGCTGATCTTTTATTTGCTGATCAAAAGACTTTGGGCTTTTCGAACTATTCGCTTTGAATTCTATCCGGACAGGAGACTGGCCCTGGCAGGTATTTGCGCCCTGCTCTTTGCCTCTTTTTTCGAGAATGGCTTCATTGTACCGCCCTATAGTATGGCATTTTTTGCCCTCTTCCTATTAGCAGGGGAGGAGTAAAGAACTTGCTATCTGTAACTCAGTGGGTTTTGGCCGGTGGTCAGAGGGAATTAGGGCCTTTGAAAGGGATTCTATTATAAATAGGAAATGTTTTTTTGACTGATATATGCGAATGGGGTATAATAACTCAAATTATAGTGTAATATATTAATTCTGAATACATTATCTAGTATGAGGTGCAGTCGGGTTCCCCTTAGGATTTTCTGACGGAAAGTATCCTTTGAAACCCGGTAAGGCTTAACATGCGAACTTTTTTTCAAAATATAAAGCAATTTTTCCGGAACATGTTCCAGGATGAGCATGTCTTTTTCCGGAGTCTTTTTCATAATAAGCAGCTCTTTATACGGAGGATGGGACTCATTACCTATGACATTCTGGCGGTAATGGCATCCTCCGCATTAGGCATACTTTTGAGATTTGACCTAAGCTATGAGGAGATGATTACCGCCACGGGCGGAGCAGTCTGGCAGGATAATATTTGGCATTTCCTACCTATTAATATTGCCCTCACTATTCTGATCTTCAGTATGTTTCATCTCTATACCAGCCTGTGGAGCTATGCCGGCGTGCCGGAGATGACGGCTACGGTATCCGCCTGTCTCACGGCTTCTGTGGCCCAGGCCCTGGCCATGATACTCCTGAATTACAGTATGCCCAGGAGCTATTACTTTATCTATGCCCTGATTCTGACCCTTCTGGTTCTCATGTCCCGATTCGCCTACAGGCTCTTCCGAACTTTTGTGCAAAAGCGTACAGAGAAGGCCAAGAGCATTAATGTCATGGTTATAGGGGCAGGGGAGGCCGGTAATTCCCTGATCCGGGAAATGGCCACTAGCAGGTATATTCAGAAAACGGTTATGTGCGTTATTGATGACGACAGTACCAAGATTGGCGGTTTTATTCAGGGCGTGCGCATAGTGGGAGGCAGAGATGCCATCATAGAGTCCGCGGCCAAGTATAATATTGATGAAATCATTGTGGCTATGCCGGGTGCGCCCAGGCGGCAGACCAAGGAGATTCTGGACATCTGTAAGGAGACCACCTGTGAGCTGAAGACCCTGCCGGGCATCTATCAGCTGGTAAATGGGGAGGTCAATGTGAGCCAGCTTAGAAAGGTCAGTGTGGAGGACCTTTTGGGGCGGGAGCCCGTGGAAGTAGATCTGAATTCCATTATGGAGTATGTGACAGGCAAGGTGGTTCTGGTCACAGGAGGAGGCGGCTCTATCGGATCCGAGCTCTGCCGGCAGGTAGCCAGTCACAAGCCCAAGCTTTTGATTATCTTTGATATCTATGAGAACTGCGCCTATGATATTCAGCAGGAGCTGGTGGAAGCCTATCCTGATCTGAATTTCCGGGTTTTAATCGGCTCCGTCCGAAATACCAAAAGGGTGCAGGATGTGATGATGACATATCGGCCCAATATCGTCTACCATGCCGCGGCCCATAAGCATGTGCCCCTCATGGAGACCAGTCCCAATGAGGCCATAAAGAATAATGTCATGGGAACCTGGAAGGTGGCGGAGGCCTCTGTGCAGGCGGGGGTGGATAAGTTCGTCCTCATTTCTACCGATAAGGCTGTGAATCCTACCAATATTATGGGGGCTACCAAGCGGATTTGCGAAATGATAGTCCAGTCCTATAATCACAGGGGGAAAACGGTTTTCGTGGCAGTCAGGTTTGGAAATGTGCTGGGCTCCAATGGCTCGGTGATACCCCTGTTCCGCAAGCAGATAGAGGCCGGCGGTCCTGTGACGGTTACGGATGCCAGAATCATCCGCTACTTCATGACAATTCCCGAGGCGGTTTCCCTGGTGCTGCAGGCGGGGGCCTATGCTAAGGGAGGAGAGATCTTCATTCTGGAGATGGGAGAGCCGGTAAAGATTCTGGATTTGGCCAAGAACCTGATAAGACTTTCCGGCTATGTGCCGGGAGAGGATATTGAAATCAAATTCACCGGTCTCAGACCGGGGGAAAAGCTATATGAGGAAATGCTGATGAAGGAAGAGGGAATGCAGGAAACGGCAAACCGCTTAATCCACATTGGTAAACCCATTGAATTTGATGAAGAGGAATTCTATAGGGAATTAGAGGAGTTAAAGGAGCTCTCAAAGGACGAGGACCTGGATGTCCGGAAATGGATTGAAAAACTGGTGCCTACCTATACCTATACGCCCGGAATATATACGCCCGGGGAGTGCAGGGAAAAGGAAAAACAGGCTTAGGAAAAGATGGAGGTAATATAATGGCAGACAAGATTTGGCTCTCCTCCCCAACTATGCATGGGGAGGAAATGGAATTCATTAAGGAGGCATTTGATACCAACTGGGTAGCGCCTCTTGGTGCAAATGTAGATGGATTTGAGAAGGACGTGGAGGACTACATAGGCGGCGGGATTCACGCAGTTGCCCTTTCCTCCGGGACGGATGCCATTCATTTGGCCCTGCGCATTATCGGCGTCAAGCCGGGAGATATTGTATTCTGTCCCTCCCTGACCTTTGCGGCTTCTGCAAACCCTATTACCTATGAGGGTGGAATTCCTGTATTCATTGATAGTGAGCGGGACAGCTGGAATATGGATCCGGCGGCTCTGGAGAAGGCCTTTGAGAAATATCCCAATCCAAAAGCTGTCATAAGCGTGGATCTCTACGGAACTCCCGCCAAGGTATCAGAGATTGCCTGGGCCTGCGCTTCCAGAGGGGTTCCCATGGTGGACGATGCGGCAGAGGCCATGGGATCGTCATTCAAAAAGGTGCCGGTATGCTGCTTTGGCATGTTCGGAATCCTTTCCTTTAATGGAAATAAGATCATCACCACATCCGGCGGCGGAATGCTCATATCCTATAATCCGGATTTGATTAACAAGGCCCGTTTCCTGGCCACCCAGGCCAGAGAGAAGGCCCGCCACTATGAGCATAAGGAGATCGGCTTTAATTATCGCATGAGTAATATTGTGGCGGGAATCGGCCGGGGCCAGATGAAGCACTTAGATGAGCATATCAATAGAAAGTGGGAGATTCGCAGGCGCTATGAGGAGGCCTTTGCGGATATTCCTGAAATCTCCCTGAATCCCTATCTGCCTGAGACCAGGCCCAATGCCTGGCTGACCTGCATTACCATTGATCCGGAGTCTCCGGTCAAACCCCTTCAGGTCATAGAGGCTTTGGAGAAGGAGAATATCGAGACCAGACCTATCTGGAAGCCTATGCACCTGCAGCCCGTATACAGGGAAAACGATTTCATACAGGTAGTAGACGGGGTTTCCGTAGCAGAGGATATTTATAATAGAGGACTCTGCCTACCCAGTGACATCAAGAATACAGAAGAGGATATGGACCGCATAATCAATATTGTGCGCGGGTTGTTCCGGTGATTTATCGGAGGTTTGTGAAAAGAGGGCTGGACATACTCTTATCCCTTCTGGCCATAATTATCCTGTCCCCGGTGCTATTGGTGACAGCCCTGCTAGTCAGAGTAAAGCTGGGTAAGCCGGTGCTTTTTCACCAAAAGCGCCCGGGTCTGCACGGGAAGATTTTTGGACTCTATAAGTTTCGGAGTATGACGGACCAGAGGGATGAGGAGGGTAATCTCCTGCCTGATGAGAAGAGGCTGACCTCCTTTGGAAAGAAACTCCGGTCCACATCCCTAGATGAGCTGCCGGAATTCTTTAATATCCTAAAGGGGGAAATGTCCTTTGTAGGCCCCAGGCCGCTTTTAGTCCAGTATTTGCCCCTCTATAATGAAGAGCAGCGCCATAGGCATGATGTGCTGCCGGGGCTGACGGGACTAGCCCAGGTCAATGGGCGGAATGCAATTACCTGGGAAAAGAAGTTTGAATATGATGTGGAATATGCCAGAAATGTCTCTTTTTTACTGGATCTAAAGATTGTATTGAAAACTTTTGGTAAGGTTTTGTCGAGAAAGGGAATTAGCTCGGAAACATCTGCGACTATGGAATTTTTCACGGGCACCCCTGAGAAAGGAAAGGAAACAGAAAATGGCCAACATTCTAATCCTGTCGGCGGGCCGGAGGGTTGAATTAATTAATTGCTTTAAGAACGCCAAGGAAAGACTGGGACAGAAAGGCTTTATCATTGCGGCTGACTGTTCAGAGCTGGCACCTGCCCTGTATTTTGCGGATTTCAATGAGATTGTTCCCAGAATATCGGAAAGTGACAAATATATTGCTTCTATTATTGATATATGCAATCACTTTCAGGTTTCCCTAATTGTGCCTACCATTGATACGGAGCTTTTGCTGCTTTCGGAGAGGCAGGAGGAGATTGAGTCCCAGACCCGGGCCAAGGTATTGATTTCCAGGAATCAGGTTATCCGGATATGCAGAAACAAAAAGAATACCCAGACCTTTTTGGAGCAGAATGGCTTTCGGGTGCCCCGAATGCTGACAGATGAGGAGATGGATGAGTCCGGGGATCTGCGCTTTCCGCTATTTATTAAGCCTTTAGACGGGAGTTCTTCGGTCAATGCCTTTAAGGTCAATAACCGGGAGGAGCTCTCCACCTATAGGAAGCTCATTGACAGACCCATTGTCCAGGAATATATGGAGGGCACGGAATATACTGTGGACACCTTCCTGGATTTTGACAGCAAATTGATTACTGTAGTGCCCCGGATCCGAATTGCCACCAGAAGTGGGGAAATTGCCAAGGGAGTTATTATTAAGGACCGGGAAATTATGAAGGACGTGACCCGGCTCATGCAGATCCTAAAGCCCATCGGCCATATTACGGTGCAATGCATGAAGACCAAGAGGGGGGTGGAGTTCATTGAGATCAATCCCCGGTTTGGCGGCGGCGCCCCTATGTCCATTATGGCGGGAGCGGACTCCTGCGAGAACCTCTACCGACTCCTGAATGGAGAGAAGCTTATCTATCACGAGAAGTTCCGGGAGAATATCACCTTCCTGCGTTTCGACCAGAGTATTATGCTGAATGAGAATATGCAGAGGGAGATTGAGTACGAGGGAAGCTATTTCTGAGTAGATTCCAGATGTTTTCGCTGAATGGAATGGGCGGAGGGAGTATAAAGTGAAGCTGTTCTAGAGTGGATTTCGGGTGTTTTTGCCGATTTGGAGAAGAATAGCGGGTGATATTAGTTGATACGAGCTGTTATTTTTGATTTAGATGATACCTTATCGCCTGAGAAAGAGTATGCCAGAAGCGGCTATCATGCTGTGGCAGACCACCTATGCCGGGATTTTTCAGGCAGAGTGGCAGGGCTGGGAGGAATAGAGGCCGTTTTTGATAGACTTTGGACCCTCTTTGAGGAGAGTCCCAAAATGGTATTTAATCGTTTTCTCTCTGGGCTGGGGCTTCCGGATGACAGGGAAACAGTCATGGATCTGGTTAAGACATATAGGGAGCATAGGCCCGGGATTCAATATTATGAAGACGTTCTCCCGACCTGGAAGATCCTAAAGGAATTGGGATTATATATGGGTATTCTGTCTGATGGCTATGGGGTGACCCAGAGAAGAAAGATAGAAGCCCTGGAAGCAGAAAAATATTTTCAGCCAATTCTTCTCACGGATGAAATCGGAAGAGAGGCCTGGAAGCCTTCTATAATAGGCTTCCGTAGAATTGCGGAGGAGCTGGGGCTGTCCCTTTCTGAGCTTGTTTATGTAGGGGACAATCCGGAAAAGGATTTCTTTATTTCTGAATTGGCCCCCATAAAGACAGTCAGAATTCTTCGGCCGGATGGCGTATATTGGAATTCGCCATACAGGGAAGGGAAAAGGGAGCAGTTTCGAATTCATTCCCTGATGGAATTAAAGGATTGCGGAGTTTTGGAGCTCTCATGAGAGTTTTATGCCTTTTTCAAAAATTTAGTTTTTCCTCGTCCACGATCTATCTGGATTTGGTCTATGCGCTTAGGGATGCAGGTCATGAGGTATTGCTGACGGCAGGTATTACGAGTCCGTCTGATGCTCTTGGCCGGCCTATCGGAGGACAAACCCTTGGGCAAAATTCTGTCTCGAATAGTTCGGACATATATTTATATGAAGGAATTCGTACAGTCTATGTGCTTTTGCCGGATCAGTTTCATGCAGGAAAAATACGTAAGGGACTGATTCAGCTCTCTATTGGCCGGAAAATGCTTTCTGCCATCAAGAAGGGATTTTGGAAGGAGAAGGTGGACTTAATTATCTACCCCACCCCACCCATTACGCTGGCGGGAATATTGCCAAAGCTCAAAAAGCATTTCAAGGCCATGACATTCCTAATGCTCAAGGATATTTTCCCCCAGAACGCAGTGGATTTGAAAATGATGGGGGAAAGGGGGTTTATCCACCGCCATTTCCTTGCTATGGAGAATAGGCTATATGCCGCCTCTGATCAGATCGGATGCATGTCTCAGGGAAATATCCAGTATATTCGAAAGTATCATAGGGATTTGGCCGGGGAAAAGCTGCTGCTCTTTCCAAATACGGTGAAAATAAAGCCCCTTATTGATAATGCCCCTGGCTGTCACAGGCCGGGGGGTGGAGAAGGGCATGTCGAAGTCAAGGGAGCAAGTCGGCCTGTGACCTTTATGTTTGGCGGAAATATGGGCAGGCCCCAGTCCGTGGAATTTCTCCTATCCTGTATAGATGCCCTAGCAGATTTTGATGAGGCCAGGTTCCTTTTTATTGGAGACGGGACAGAGATTGGGAAGATTCAGGATTTCATTCGGGAAAAGAACCCTCCCAATCTAATCTACGAGAAGGAATTACCCAGAGGTGAGTACGAGGCTAGACTTGCAGAAACGGATGTAGGGCTTATTTCTCTTTCACCGGACTTTACCATTCCCAATTATCCGTCCAGGGTGCTCTCTTATATGCAGCTGTCGAAGCCGGTATTGGCGGTGACGGATAGGGTTACGGATATACACGCCCTGGTCACCTATGAGGCCAGGTGCGGATGGTGGTGCCCCTCCGATGACGTGGGGGCCTTTACGGAAACCATCCGCAAGGTTTGCAGTGAGCGGGACAAATTTGAAGAATATGGGCAGAATGGAAGACAATATCTGATAGAGCATTTCAATGTGGAGCTGTCTGTGAAAATTCTGGAGAACAGCTTGGAACAATATAGTAAAGCAGGTGAATAGATGAGCGAACATATTTTTGACGGAAAAACTCTAATGATTACGGGGGGGACGGGTTCCTTTGGAAATGCAGTCCTCAAGCGCTTCCTCAATACGGGAATTGCCGAGATTCGGATTTTCTCCCGGGATGAAAAGAAGCAGGACGACATGCGCCATGCCTATAATAATCCCAAGATTAAGTACTATATTGGGGATGTCAGGGCCAGGCAGTCCCTGGATGATGCCATGAATGGCGTGGATTATATCTTTCATGCGGCGGCCCTAAAGCAGGTGCCCAGCTGTGAGTTTTTCCCTATTGAAGCGGTGCGCACCAATGTTTTGGGTACAGATAATGTACTATCCTCCGCCATTCATGCAGGGGTAAAGAAGATTGTCTGTCTTTCCACCGATAAGGCGGCCTATCCCATTAATGCCATGGGTGTCAGTAAGGCCATGATGGAGAAGGTTTTTGTGGCCAAGAGCAGAACGGTGGATCCGGAGAAGACCCTAATCTGCGGTACCCGGTATGGAAATGTCATGTGTTCAAGGGGGTCTGTCATTCCGCTTTTCATCGACCAGATTCTGGAGGGCAAGCCTATTACCATTACTGAGCCCAAAATGACCCGGTTCATGATGTCGCTGGAGGATGCAGTGGAGCTGGTGCTTCACGCCTTTGAATATGCAAATACCGGAGATATTATGGTCCAGAAGGCTCCTGCCTGTACCATCGAAGTCCTGGCGGAGGCTGTCAAGAGGCTTTTCCATGCAGAAGATCACGAGACACGGATTATAGGGATCCGGCATGGGGAAAAGATGGCGGAAACCCTGCTTACCAGCGAGGAATGCGGCCGGGCCTTTGACGAGGGCAATTATTTCAGGGTGCCTGCCGACAACCGGGACCTGAATTATGACAAATATTTCGTCCAGGGCAATCCGGAAAGACCCAAATTTGATACCTTTAATTCGGATAATACCAGAATCCTTAGTACAGAGGATGTTATGGGGCTTTTACTAAAGCTTTCCTATATTAGGGAAAGGCTGCAGGAAGCCGGCATTGAGGCCGGTTGATTTAATAATGCATGGAAAGGGGCAGATTACCGATGAGAATTCTGGTGACCGGCGCGGCAGGCTTTATTGGGAAAAATTTAATCGAAACACTCCGCAGAGAGGGATATGACGACATTATTTCCTGTACTCTGGAAACCTCGGACCGGGAACTGGAAGAAGCATTGAAAAGCTGCGACTTTGTCTTTCATTTGGCCGGTGTTAACCGCCCCAAGGAAGAGCGGGAATTCATGGAGGGCAATGGAGACTTCACGGAAAGACTGGTGAAACTGGCGGAGGCAGGCGGAAAGCTCCCTCCAATCCTACTCACTTCCTCCATTCAGGCAGGATTAAATAACCCTTACGGAGAATCCAAGCGGGTAGCGGAGGAAATCGTTTTCACATACGGCAAGGAAAACCAGGTTCCGGTCTATGTCTATCGCCTGCCCAATGTATTTGGAAAGTGGAGCAGGCCAAATTACAATACGGTAGTGGCCACCTTTTGCCATCAGATCGCCAGAGGCCTTCCCATTCGAATCGATAATCCGGATTCAATTCTCCATCTGGTCTATATTGACGACGTCATAGGCCAGTTTCTGCGAATTCTGAAAACAGGAATTCGACTGCCGGCAGGGGAATTTGTGACCTTCCCGCCGAGACTTATTTATGAGACCACAGTAGGAGACTTGTCAAAGCTCATCCATTCCTTCCGGGAGAGCAGGGAGAATTTGCTGCTGCCGGACTTGGGGGATCCCTTTACCAAAAAGCTCTATAGCACTTATTTGAGCTTTCTGCCGGAGGATTCTTTCTCCTATGAATTGGAAACCCACTGTGATGAAAGGGGTTCCTTTACCGAATTTCTGAAGTCCCCAGATCGGGGCCAGGTTTCTGTCAATGTGAGTAAGCCCGGCATTACTAAGGGGCAGCATTGGCATCATACAAAGAATGAAAAGTTCCTGGTGGTAAGCGGCCGGGCCTGTATCCGCTTTCGCAAGATCGGGGAGGAGAAGGTGATTGAATATCATGTTTCCGGAGACAGGCCGGAGGTGGTGGATATCCCTACAGGCTATACCCATAATATTGAGAATGAGGGAGAAGGGGACCTGGTGACGCTTATGTGGGCCAATGAGATCTTTGACCCGGATCATCCGGATACCTATCGAGAGGAAGTGTGAGAAATTGTCTGAGAAACTGAAATTAATGACTGTGCTGGGCACCCGGCCCGAAATAATACGTCTTTCTGCCGTCATCAAATGCGCGGATAGGTATTTTGATCACACTTTGGTGCATACCGGACAGAATTATGATTATTCCCTAAATCAGGTATTCTTTGAGGATCTGAAGCTGAGGGCTCCTGATTATTATCTGGATAGCGTAGGCGCTGACCTAGGGGAGACCATGGGCAATATTATTGCCAAATCCTATAGGCTCATGGCAGAGCAGAGACCGGATGCCGTGCTGATTCTGGGGGATACCAATTCCGCCCTGTCCGCTATTAGCGCGAAAAGGCTGAAAATCCCGATTTTTCATATGGAAGCGGGAAACCGCTGCTGGGACTGGAATGTTTCAGAAATGATTAACCGGAAGATCGTGGATCATATCTCTGATATTAACCTGCCCTACACCGAGCACTCCAGGCGTTACCTTTTATCGGAGGGAATTGACGGAAAAACCATCTTTGTCACGGGTTCTCCCATGAAGGAGGTTTTTCAGACCTTCCGGAATGAGATCGAGGCCTCAGACGTTCTCAATCGGCTAAAGCTTGAGCGAAAGGGTTATATTCTGGTTTCTGCCCACCGGGAGGAGAATATTGATCTGGAGGATAATTTCTTTTCCCTAATGAATGCCATTAATTTCATTGCAGAGAAGTGTCAGATGCCGGTTATTTATTCCACCCATCCCCGAACCAGGAAATTCATTGAAAAACGGAATTTTCAATTCCATCCCTTGGTTAGGAGCATGGAGCCCTTTGGTTATCTGGATTATAACAAGCTGCAGAAGGAAGCCTATTGTGTTCTGTCGGACAGCGGCACCCTTTCTGAGGAATCGGCCATTCTGAACTTCCCCGGGGTTTTAATCCGGACCTCCACCGAGAGACCGGAGGTTTTGGATAAGGGATCTATTGTAATTGGGGGAATTCAGGAAAAGGATGTGGTCCAGGCCATGGAGCTTTCAGTCTCCATGTTTGAGAATGGTGAGCAGAGCCTGGAAGCCAATGACTATGCCGACTCTAATGTTTCTGTGAAGGTTGTGAAGATTATTCAGAGCTATACCAAGATCGTGAATGAGACCGTATGGCTGAAGAGATAGGTGGAGCATGAGAATAGTCGTTCTGGATATTGCTGCCAGTAAGACCGGGGCTCTTTCGGTTTTGCAGGATTTTGCTTCCTATGTACAGAATAATGAAAAAAAGCATGACTGGATCTTTGTGACCGGGGCGGAGGGGCTTGTGAATCCTCTTCCGGACAGTCCCAATGTCAGAATCCTGGTTCGCTCTGACGTAAAAAAGTCCAAATTTGCCAGGCTCTACTTTGAGCATGTGACCGGCAGGGACTTTCTGTCGGATTTAAAACCCGATGTGATTTTTTCCCTGCAAAATACTATTCCCAGAGGAGCCGAGTCGGTGAGAAATGCTGCGGGAGGATTGGCCAGGAAGGTTCTCTACATACATCAGCCCCTGGGTTTCCAGAAATGGAAAAGGTTTTCTTTTCTGAATAAATGGGAGAGGGAATGCGCCCTCTATCAATATTTGATATCCGGGGAAATTGATTCCTCCGCAAAAAAAGCAGACCAAATCATTGTACAGACGGAGTGGATGAAGGAGGCTGTAGGGGAGAAGTGCGGAATTCCGGAGGGACGGATAAAGAGAATCATGCCTGATATTCCGGATCTTTCGGACTTTCGGGATCCGGCCCTGAGCTGGAGCCCAAAGAAGTTTCTCTTTCCTTCAGGACCTATTTTTTATAAGAATCACACCTGTATTGTGGATGCGGTAAAGCTCCTTCAGAAGAGGGGAATAGAGGACTTTCAGGTATTTTTCACATTGAGGAAAAGGGATTTGCCCTGGGTGGATAATTGCCGGGGGCTGGTTTGGCTGGGGTCGCTTTCCAGAGAAATGCTGCTGCGTTTCTATCAGGTATCCACCCTAATCTTCCCTTCCTATATCGAGACCTTCGGCTATCCTCCGGCGGAGGCCAGGCAATTTGGAGTTCCCATATTGGCATCGGACATGCCCTTCTGCAGAGAGGTTTTGGGAGATTATAAAAACGTGCGATATTTCCATCCTTTCCGGCCTGAGGAATTGGCGGACCAGATGCAGGACATTATTCTGTCACGGGATCTATTGAAGGAGAAAAACCGGGGCAGGGAAAAATCACAGTCTTTATCCGAGGGAGTATTGGCTGGCAAGTGCTTTAATCAGGAAATGGATGACAAGGGCGGGGACGGAATTGAAAGACAGGTGATATCGGTGGAAAACCGCGGAAATAAGGGATTATTCCATGCGTTACCGATAAAGACAAAGCGAGATACTGAAGCATTGCACATGTTATCCGACACAGAAAACCCGACAAATAGTTCTTTTCAGAAGATAATAGATGTTTTGACCAATGATTAGTGAGAAGATAAAAAATTTTCAGGTCCATATCTGGTATTATCCAATTATGATCCTGGTATATACTGCTAGTTTGATTTCCCTTGACTTAGTGAGGCCCGGAATATTTTCCGCCGTACTCACTATTTTGGTGTGGGTGGAAACCCTTATCGGCGGATTTATTTTTTACAGGGGAAGGAGTAAGAGAACCGGGCAGACAGATGAGAGGGCTCCTTCTGTTTCCGTGGAGGACGGGTCTTGCCGGGAGGGAATGTCTAATGAAGGGCCGGGGAGTCCTATGGAGGCTGCCGGAGACCCTTCCGTAGATTCCCGAAGGGGGCCGTCCTTTTATGGACTGCATATATTCGGGCACTACATCAGGACCGAGGATGCCATAATGACCCTATGGCTTTTCTTCAATATTATCTCGGGCATATGGACGGTAGCCTTTGGTATGCCGGCAAGTGTCTATTTGGGAGAGCTCATCACCACGGCCCTGCCCATGATTTTCTACTATGCGGGGCGGAGGACCGGAGACAGGAATGCCTTTTACAGGAATTTCATAGCAGCGGTGGTCTTTGTTGGTATTTTGGGGGTGGTGCTCTATATTACGGCACCCGATTTTTATCTGGACTACCTCTTCCGGCTCGAGTATATTTCGAAGGCAGATGCTGCAACCATGAGGGTTAGGATGCTGTCCGTCATAGGCAGTACCCTGATGGGATATCTGGCGGCGGCAGCCATGCTGGCTTCCTTCCACTTCATTATCCGGTCGGGAGGAAAAAAAGGAAAGCTTCTATTTCTCGTCAACTGTTTTCTGGCCTTTATGAGTAATCAGCGGTCTGCCATGACTGTGGCCATTCTCATTGTGATATATGTTAATATTCTGGTCTTTTTCACATTTCATATGCTGCCCAAAAGGATTTTCAAGGTGGAATGTATAGCCGTGGCCATAGGCTTTGTGGCATTTGTCACTGCATTCCACGGGGCATTCATGAAGATCTATTATCGATTGGTTTCCCTGCCGGGAGCTGTTGGTCAGAGATCGGACCAATGGGTGGGAGCCGCTAATAATATGGCGGATAAGTGGCTGGGAAATGGGCTCGGCGCCAATGGCCACAGGGCTGCGGAATATACTAAGCATATGATTGCGGATGGGGGACTGGCCAAGCTCTATTGTGAAATGGGCATTGTGGGAACAGCCCTATTTGCTTTTTTGATGATTCTAGTTGTGCGAAAGGGTCTGGGACATCTAAAGGCCTGTGCTCCGGAGCTGGGGATTGTGGTCATGACACTCCTGGTATCCATTGGTTCCAATGTCATGAGCTTTGCCTTGTCCGTACCTATTTTCTATTATGCTGTTGGAGCGATTGTACATGAGACAGGCTTCGGGTCCCGGCCCCATGACTTGGAGCGGGATGGGGGTCAGCCTTAATAATCCGCCGCTCAAGAGGCGGGGGATTATCTAATTGAGATGGCACAAATCCCTTAAAGCCGCAGGAGGTGCACTTTTATGAAGCTTATTGCAATGTACTTGCCTCAATATCATGAATTTCCCGAGAATAATGAGTGGTGGGGCAAGGGCTATACGGAATGGACTGCGGTGAAAGGGGCAAAACCCCTCTTTCCGGGACATAGGCAGCCCAAGGTTCCCCTTCATGGCTATTATGATTTAGTGAAGGATCAGCCGGAGACCTTTCGCCGTCAGGCAAAGCTAGCCAATTATTTCGGCATATACGGCTTCTCCATTTATCAATACTATTTCACAGGCCATAAGCTCATGGAGCGGCCCCTGGAGATTTTGCTGCAGCATCCGGAAATCGATTTCCGTTATTGCTTTTGCTGGGCCAATGAGAGCTGGACCAGAGCCTGGTATGACAGGAAGGAGGACGTGCTCCTAGAGCAGACTTACGGCGGGGAGGCGGAATGGAGGGCCCATTTCGAATATAATCTGCCCTTTTTCCGGGATGCCAGATATCTCAAGGTGGATGGGAAGCCTATCTTTCAGATTTACCGGACCTTTGATTTTCAGGATTTGCCCGCAATGATTATGAAGTGGGACGAGTGGGCCAGAGAAAGCGGATTTGAGGGCATTTTTTGGATTGGGGGCAACACGGCGGGAGAGCAGGACAGCCGGCGGAATCTCATGGACGGCTGGTATGACTTCGAGCCCGGCTATACCCTGAAGCATGGATTTAGCCATAGGCAAAGGCTGAATTATCAGCTTTCTACCGGAGTGAGACATTCCAGAAATCTGTTGGTTCAATCCTGGAAAAAGGATAGGCAGATATTGGAGCGCCGCATTCCTATGAAGTATATATTACATAGTATTGCCGGCCGGGATTATGCGGAGAATGAATTCCCCGGCATTGTGGCGGAATGGGATAATACTCCCAGACGGTCTTACAAGGGGCTTGTCTATGAGAATCCCTCACCCCGGCTATTCTATCGGACCCTAAAGCAATTAAAGAAAAAGGTTAGGGGACGGGATCGGGACTTTGTATTTCTAAATGCCTGGAATGAGTGGGGCGAGGGCGCCGCAGTGGAGCCGGATACCTTTCATAAATATGCTTATCTCAATGCTATCCGCAAGGTCATTATGACAGAGGATTGATTGGGTGCCATACCTATAATTGGTGATAGGGGAGTATGATAGAATCACAGCAGATATTAAAAAAATACTTTGGCTATGACGGCTTCAGGCCGGGTCAGGAAAAATTGATTACAGCTGTTCTAAATGGCAGGGATGTGCAGGGGATTATGCCCACCGGAGCAGGAAAATCCTTGTGTTTTCAAATCCCCGCCCTCATGCTGGATGGGATAACCATAGTTATATCACCCCTGATATCACTAATGAAGGATCAGGTGGCCGCCTTGAATGCGGCGGGAATTCATGCAGCCTATCTGAATAGTTCCCTGACTCCGGGCCAGTTCCGAAAGGCCCTGGAGTATGCAAAAAACGGCCGCTATAAAATCATATATGTGGCACCGGAACGGTTGGATACCGACCGTTTTTTGGATTTCGCCCTGTCTCCCGGTGTGGACATTCCTTTTCTGGCGGTAGATGAAGCCCATTGTGTTTCCCAATGGGGACAGGACTTTCGGCCCAGCTACCTAAAGATCATGGATTTCGTAGACAGGCTTCCCCATCGGCCGGTGATTGGGGCCTATACGGCGACGGCCACCAGGCAGGTCAGAAATGATGTCCTGAAAATACTGCGTTTACAGAATCCAGTATCCGTGACAACGGGCTTTGACCGGGATAATCTTTATTATGCAGTAAAGAAGCCGGCGGATAAGTATTCGGCCCTTCGTTATTATATAAGAGAAAAGGAAGATGCCATGCCCGGTCTTTCCGGTATCGTCTATTGCGGTACCAGAAAGAATGTGGATGAGGTAACGAGAAGACTTCAAGAGGATGGTTATTCCGCAGCGGCCTATCATGCGGGACTTTCCGAAGAGGAGAGAAACGCCAATCAAGAGGCTTTTATTAATGGAGATATCCAGATCATGGTGGCCACCAATGCTTTTGGCATGGGAATTGACAAGAGCGATGTGAGATTTGTGGTTCATTATAATATGCCAAAGGACATGGAAAGCTACTATCAGGAGGCCGGGAGAGCGGGCCGGGACGGAGAGATGGCGGAATGCCTCTTATTATATAGCGGTCAGGATGTGAAGCTGAATGAATTCCTGATTGAAAAGGATAAGGAGAATGACGAGCTTACGGAGGAGCAAAAGGCCATTATCAAGGAGCGGGATAGGGAAAGGCTGAAAAAGATGACCTTCTATTGTTTCTCTAAGTATTGTTTGAGAAGCTATATTTTGGAGTATTTTGGAGAGCCGAGGGTAAAGAATTGCGGTAACTGCTCTGTATGTCTGGGATTGGGAACAGGGGAGAAGCCCTCCTCTGCAAAGAGTAAGGGCTACGGATACCGGAGCGGCGGCTCCGGAAGGCCTAAAGGGGCCCGGGAAAGTGGAGCCTATGGGGATTATGGGGATTATGCCGATACGGCTGATTTCTATGCCGGCTACGATGATTATTCCCAAGCCAATGGCTATATAGAAGATTATGGCAGAGCCGGGGCAGGCACTTCTCCTGCCGCCGGCAAAAAGGGCGGCTCCGGAAAGAAGCCTTCTATGGCGGATCTCAATGAGAAGGAAAGAAAGATTTTTGAGTCCCTTCGGTCTCTTCGGACAGAAATTGCCAGAGAGAATCAAACTCATCCCTATATTATCTTTTCAGATAAGACCCTTATAGAAATGTGCAGGGTCATGCCCAGGAACCGGGAAGAGCTGCTGGGGGTAAGCGGTGTGGGGGAATACAAACTGAACCAATATGGAAAACGATTTCTAGATACCATAAATGCCCTTAGGCAATAGATTATGGATAATAATTCTTCCCAAATTGTATTTTCCTTAGGCAATAGTATCATAAATATCCTATGACTATTGCATTTCTTTGGATTCTCGAATAAAATAGTGCCGCTCCTATATTTTAAGAGCGATGTAATAATGTGCTTATAATATGGTAGTAAGGCAAATTTCCATAGGAGGCGGACATGCTAGCTTTTCTCAAGCAATACCTGAAGAATCCCCGAACCGTTGGGGCAATTGCACCCAGCGGGAGAGGACTGGCCCTCAAAATGATGGAACCCATCGACTTTGACCATGCCAGATGTATAGTGGAATATGGTCCGGGTACCGGAGCCTTCACAAGGGAATTGGTGAAAAGGAAGAGGAGGGGAACCCGTTTGATCCTCATCGAGCAGAATGAGGAATTCTATAGAATGATGCGGGATAAGTATGACGGGAAAAGGAATATTTCCGTTATCTACGGCAGTGCGGAGGATGCCTGCTCCTATATTCAGAGGGCGGGGGTACAGTATGTGGATTATGTCGTATCCGGACTTCCTTTTACATCTCTGCCCAAGGATGTTTCTATCAGGATTTTCAAGGCTACCAGGAAATTGATAGGAAAAAAGGGCAGGTTTGTAACCTTTCAATATACATTAATTAAGAAGAAGTTCTTTGAAAGCTATTTCCGTTTTGAAAATAGGCTGTTTGAGCTGAAAAATCTTCCGCCGGCCTATGTTTTTGTATTGAGGAAATGAGAAAAAAATGATATTCTGTACCGGATTGAAATGAGGTGCCATGAAAAGCGACAGGAAAAAAGTACTTTGGTCATTGGTCTTTATCGTACTCACCATACTCTGTGTCTGGTTTATGGTTAGTCGGGAAGAATCCTTCTTTTGGGGGGATTTTTTGGAGTCCATAAAACACTCTTCCCTGCCGCTGATCTTATGTGCTGTCTGCTCCATGGTGGGCTTTATCGTATTTGAGGCAGCGGCCCTGAGGACCATTATCAGAAGCGTCGGATATCCAAAGGGTTTAAGGAGTAATATAGTATATTCCGCAGCGGATATTTATTTCTCTGCAATTACACCCTCTGCCACAGGCGGCCAGCCGGTCAGTGCTTTTTTCATGATGGCGGATGGGATTCCGGGGGCTGTAGTCACCGCGTCCCTTATCCTGAATTTGGTAGCCTATACCATGGCCATTGTCTTTGTAGGGGTTGTGGCGCTGCTGTTTCGCTTTGATATCTTCCTTGAATTCAGCCTAGTGTCCAAGGGGCTCATCATTGCAGGTTTTGCAGTCCTGGCTGTGATGCTGGCAGGTTTTCTTTTCCTTTTGAGGAACGGAAGTTTTCTCAAACGCATCATAATGTGGTTCATCCGCCTGGGCGAGAGGCTGAAAATTGTCAAGAAAAAGCCGGAAAGAGAGCAGAAGATTGACAGAATTGTTTCGGATTACAAGGCCTGCACTTCTCTCTTTGGAGACAAGAAATATCTGATTTGGAAGGTTTTTTTCTGGGATTTGATGCAAAGGGCGTCACAGATATTGGTTTCCGTATTCGTTTATCTGGCAATGGGAGGCAGTCTTGAGAATGGTTTAAAGGTGTGGTTTATACAGAGTTTTTCTGCAATTGGATCCAACTGTGTGCCTATCCCCGGTGCAATTGGAGTTGCGGATCATCTAATGCTGGAGGGCTATGAGATGGTGCTGCCCCATGGTGCCGCCCTTAATATGGAACTATTGAGCCGGGGTATTAGCTTTTACGGAAGCGTACTTTTGAGTCTTATTATCATTATTCCCGGTTATTTCGGTTTGAAATCCATGAAGAAAAAGAGCTGAAATGGATTTATAAGGGCCGGGGACTATAAGACAGATACTATTCATTGCATGAGGAGATGTTTTTGAAGGAATGGAATGGTCTATGTACTTTTCCGAAAGAGGAGGCAATTCTTGATAGGAGTATATGATTATACGGTAGTTTTGACTTATATGTCCTTGCTTTCGGGCGCATTGGGAATTATAGTTTCACTCTATGGACCGGGACATCCTTTTTTGGGAGTCTTCTTCCTAATGTTTAGCGGACTCTGCGATGCCTTTGATGGAAAGGTGGCCCGGCTCAAGAAGGATAGGACGGATTTTCAAAAGAAATTCGGTGTTCAGATAGATTCCCTTGCCGATTTGGTGGCTTTTGGGGTACTGCCGGCCTGTATCGGCAACTCCATGCTTTGGAGCTATCCTCATATTTCCGACCGGATTCCCCATATGATTAAGGGGGATCGGAAGGAGGGAATATTCCTTATTGTCCTCTATACCATAATGGTGTTTTACATTTTGGCGGCCCTGATTCGTCTGGCCTATTATAATGTGACGGAAGAGGAGAGACAAAAAACAGAGGATACTGCCCGGAAATATTTTACAGGTCTGCCTGTTACTTCGGCATCCTTAATATTCCCCATGGTTCTTCTTGTTCAGTTCTTGACCGTTACGGATATTACACCCTGGTACTTCGCAATTATGGCCCTGGTGGCCATGCTTTTCGTATCCAAGATACCCTTTAGAAAACCGGATTTTAAGGGGCTCATGATATTAGTAGCGGCGGGAGCGGTTGAGTTTACTATTTTGATGGTATTCTGGTGGTTTTCAAAGACCCTCTAGGATTCAAGGCCGTTTCCTTAGACAAAAATCTAATAATAAGGATTATAAATATGCATGAAATTCATCTTCAATTTCTGTACGGTACCTGCCCCGGCAGGCTGATTCTGAGGCTTCTGACACATCCCTGTCTTTCAAGGGTGTGCGGGAGCCTTTTGGATACAGGTCTCTCTGCTTCCATAGTACCTGCCTTTATCAGGAAATATAATATTGATATGTCGGATTATGAGGAAAAGGACTACTCCTCTTTTAATGACTTCTTTACCAGGCAGGTAAAGGAAGGGGCCCGTCCCATCTGTCAGGAGGATGACGCCCTAATCTCCCCCTGTGACGGCCTTCTCTCTGTCTGGCCCATAAAGGAGGGATTGGTTCTTCCTGTGAAGCAGAGCCAATATTCCATGGGGGATTTACTTAGAAATAAGTCTTTGGCTGACCGTTTTCAGGACGGGCTCTGTCTGGTTTTCCGCCTCTGTGTGAATCACTATCACCGCTATTGCTTTTTTGATGACGCCATACCTATCGCTTCCCGGAGAATTCCCGGACGCCTGCATACGGTGCGGCCCATTGCCCTTCGCTCGGTGCCGGTTTTTGCGGAGAACAGCAGGGAATATGCGGTTTTGAAGACATTTCATTTCGGCTTGGCGGTACAGATGGAGGTGGGCGCCATGCTGGTTGGAAAAATCGATAATCATCCCTTCCCTGAGAAAGAGAATTCTATGAGACCCCCGGTGAAGAGGGGGGAGGAAAAAGGGAAATTCCTCTACGGAGGATCCACTATTATTGTACTTTTAGAGAAGGACAGGGCCCGGCTTTCCCCTGA
>JAILCB010000268.1 GCA_024680595.1 Lachnospiraceae bacterium
GCTCCGGTAACGGCATCCTCTCTATTTCCCTTGGGAAGTCTGTTGTTATGTAGACTATTCTCTTCAGAATCCGGTGCTTTCTCCATTTGCTCCAGAACCTTCAGCACATCTCCACAGAGGAATCGAACGTTATGTAATCCATTCTCTTCAGCATTTAGCTTTGCCGCCTCTACCGCCTCAGCCACGATCTCAATTCCCAGAACCCTCTCCGCCACAGGAGCAAGGACCTGGGCGATAGTGCCTGTTCCGCTGTAAAGGTCGTATATAACGGGCTTCCTAAAACCGGCATCGGTCTGTTTAGAGCCTACATCAATCTGTACAGAATCGGCACCCCTTTGTTCAGAACCGACCCCTCTTTGCTCAGAACCAGCCCCTCTTTGCTCAGAACCAGCCCCTCTTTGCTCAGAACCAGCCCCTCTTTGTTCAGGACCGGCATCACCTTGTCCAGGGCCGTCAACTCCTTGCTCAGAACCGGCAACTTCTTGTTCAGAACCGGCAACTTCTTGTTCAGAACCGGCCCCTCTTTGTTCAGGACCGGCATCACCTTGTCCAGGGCCGGCATCACCTTGTCCAGGGCCGTCATCTCCTTGCTCAGGACCAGCAACTTCTTGTTCAGGTCCGGCCCCTCTTTGCTTAGAACTGGCATGAATGCAGTCCTCTGCCTGTCTTTCCTGCAGGCAGTCATTTTCTTTATGTAAACCGATATTTGGATTATGTAAACTTGTGACTTCTTTATCCTGTCTCTTATTGCCTTTATAGTCTCCATTAATGGCCATCAAGGCATACTCTCTCACCTTCCCATAGAGTACCTCCGCCCCCCGGGTATTGGTCTGGAAGAAAGAGAAAGGAGAAATCCGAAAACGCAGGCCCAGAATCTCATCGAAAAAGTAATCCCGACCATATAGGACATGAATCTGTTCCGGCTCCACACTGTCCCCCATACTGTCATTTACAATATGGAGAAGTCCGACAAGCCTCCCCTTATAGGGCAGACTCTTTAGCAGCTCCGTATAATCGGTCAAATCCGGCTTTCTCTGGGATGTGGTGACGAGACAAACCAGTATTTCCCCGGTATTCCTCCCCTTCCGCACCAAAAGATGCCGGAGATAACCCTCTCCATTATGTCTCCTTCGAAAGGGAATGCCCAGCTCCTTGAAGTAGGTATGGGTTTCTTTCAGAATGAGCCGAAAGTCGCTGTCTGCTATCCTGCAGGAGTCCACAGTGATAATATCATTGAAGCATCCGGCCCTGTGCAGGCCCAGTTCCAGAGGTCCGTCTATCCTCTCATTTCCAAAGGAAAATTCCATCTTGTTCCGGTATTCTTCCTGATCCGGACTGGCCAGAATCCCTTCAAACCAGTCTTCCCCCAATGGGGGCTGTTCTTCTCTGCAACTGTCCGCCTGCCGCAAGCCCTCTGCCGGCACAGCCTCCCGTCTGGCCCCGGCTACAGAAGACGGCCTCTCAGACTCAGGCCTTTGACTGGCCTCACCCTGCGTCACAGCCCCCTGTCCGGCTACGGCTCCAGTTCTCAAAGCCTCACCCTGCGTCACAGCCTCCTGTCCGGCTACGGCTCCAGTTCCCAAAGCCTCATCCTGCGTCACAGCCCCCTGTCCGGCCCCGGCTACAGAAGACGGCCTCTCAGACTCAGGCCTTTGACCGGTTCCAGTTCCTAAAGCCTCACCCTGCGTCACAGCCCCCTGTCCGGCCTCTTCCCGGCTTCCTCTCATCCCTTCATGGCCGTAATTCCTGATAGCCTTACCCAGGAGGGTTCTAATCTGCTCCTCCTTTAGAGACAGCTGTCTCTCATAGGGGTAAGTGCCATAGGCGCAGCCGCCGCAATCACCGAAATGGGGGCAGTCAGGAGGTATTTCGAAATCCGGCCGCTCCAGAACCTCCAAAAGCCTTCCCTCAATCCGGTCTCCCCGTTTTTTCCGCACAATAAAAGAAATCGTCTGGCCCGGAAGGGCGCCCTTTACAGTGACTAAACCCTCCGGAGTCCTGACGATTCCTTTATTCGGGAACTGCGTTTCCACCACAGTCCCCGTCAATATATCATTCTTTCTCATTTAGCGGCAACAGGAGCGGCCTCTTCCTTGTCCTCGTCTTTGTCCTTATCCTCGTCGTCTACCTCATCCTCCAGGAACTCATCATCGAACCTGTCATCATAATCATCATCATAATCTTCCAGATAGTCCGGAGTGAAATACTTATAGATAGCATATGCAATAGCACAGATACCGACAACGATTCCGCAAATAACTAAAATCTTAAATAATTTGCTCTTCCTCTTCTCTTCCATTTCTTCCATCTCTTCCACGACTTCCTTCTCCTTTTTCCTGCGGAGTAATTCCCTCACTCCACCGCTGACCTTTCCGAGAGTCTCCTTCATTCCAGTCACTGCGTTCTCTAATCTTCCAAGCTTTTTTGATTCTAATTCCATTCCACACCTCCATGCGTAACGTATAAATCTCTAGCGTAACCATCCTGGTAAAAAACTCCCAGAAAACTATATTGTTACAAAGATTAAAAACATTATATCAGACTCGCTTTAGCTTTGCAAACCCCGCCAGCATCTTTTTGGTCCCGGATTGATCGAAATCCACCGTCACCACGTAATCCCTTTCCCCCTTTTCAATGGCCTGGACCCTCCCTTCTCCAAACTTGAAATGAAGCACCCTGTCGCCTTCCTGATAATCAGGCTTTACTCCGCCAATTTCAGAACCCAGCTGGATTTTTTGAAACTTTTTGGGATTGGCCGGACTGGCCTTTGCAGGAGTCAGGCCCCCAATCATCTTTAACCGCTTTTGCAGTCTTTCCTCCAAATCGCTCTTCTCCACCCTGCCGGTCTTTTCCAGGCCGGACTTGAGGGACTGCTTCAGGCGGTCTGCCGCTTTATCCGAGAAGGTATAGGTTCCGGTGGAGGATTCCTTTTTGACGTCTTCCCTATCCCGGCTTGTCCTACTCTTCCATGCTCCCACCTCCGGCTCCATGAGGCCAAAGGGGATCTCCTTCAGGAAACGGGAGGCCGGCTGAAAACGCGTTTCCCCGTTCCTTCTCCGGTTACTGGCCCCAGTCATAGTAAGGCTTTCCTCAGCCCGGGTGATTCCCACATAGCAAAGCCTTCTCTCCTCCTCCAGGGAAAGGGGATCCATACTGGAAATAGCCGAATAGGAAGGGAAAAGCCCGTCCTCCATGCCGGCCAGGTAGACATGGGGAAACTCCAGTCCCTTGGCATTATGCATAGTCATGACCTTGACCTGATTACCGGGCTCCCCGGCCCCTCCCTTATCAAGAGCATTGCCCTCCAGGCAGTTCTGCTGCATGAAGTCAATGAGGGATGGGTTCTCCGTCTCCCCTTCATAAATATCCAGAGTCTCCTTCAGCTTCTCCACATATTGCTTCATTTCCTCAAAGTGGTCGGGACTGTCTGCCTCGCCCTTCATATAATCCATATATTTAATATCCGAGATGATAGTGTCTAGCATGGCTGAGTAGCTGCCTTCCCTAGTCTTCTCCCGTAAATCCTCAATCAGATTCGAGAAATCCTTGAGAGCGGCCCTGGGACGGGCAGAAAGGCCTGGAATATCCTGAGACCGGGCGCAGGCCTCCAAAAGAGAAATATTTTCATCCAGGGCAAAGGCTTTCGCCTTGGTAAGAGTCGAATTTCCAAGCCCTCTCCTGGGCAAATTAATGATCCGCAGCACTCTCACATCATTGGCGGTCCCTTCCACCGTAAGGAGATAACTGGTCAAGTCCTTGACGACCCTGGTATCCCAGAAACGGAGTCCCTTGACAATTTCATAGCCAATCCTTCTTATCCGGAAAGCATCCTCCAATTCCTTACTCTGAATATTGGTCCTAATGAGAACGGCAAAGTCCTTATATTGAGTAGTACCGTCCTCTGTACGGGACTGGATATCCTCCGCAATGAAGGCAGCCTCCTCCTCAGGGCTCTGAAAACGCCGGGTGCGGATAAGGGAACCTTCCTCGTCTTCCGTCCATAATTTCTTGTCCTTCCGGTAGCGGTTATTGGAAATCACTTCATTTGCGGCAGCCAGAATATTAGCCGTAGAACGGTAATTCTCCTCTAAACGGAAGACCTTGGCCTCCGGAAAGTATTTCTCGAAATCCAATATGTTCCTGACATCTGCCCCACGAAAACTATATATGGACTGATCATCATCCCCCACCACACAGATATTCCTATACTTCTCTGAAAGCAGGCGGACAAACTCAAACTGGGCCCTATTGGTATCCTGATACTCATCCACCATAATATAGCGGAAACGTTCCTGATACTGGTCCAGAAGCTCCGGATATTCCCTGAAAAGCCTGACTGCATTCATGAGTAGGTCATCGAAATCCATAAGGGAATTTCTCAATAAATCCGCCTGATATTCCCTATAAATCTGTACAATCAGTTCCGCAGAGGAATCCCCGGCATTCTCTTCCGCAAATTCCCCGGGACCCATCAGCTGGTCCTTAGCTCCTGAAATCTGATTCATGGCCCATTTCTCAGGATACTCCTTAGGATTAATATTCAACCTCTTATAAATCTCCCGGATAATGGCCTTTTGATCGGAATCATCCGCAATCTCAAACTTAGGGGGATAGCCCAAAAGCTCCGCATAGCGAACCAGAATCCGCAGACAGGCTGAATGAAAGGTAGTAACCCAAAGAGACTCCCCCTTGCCCGGAACCATATCCGCAATCCGGTTCTTCATCTCTTTGGCAGCCTTATTGGTGAAGGTGAGAGCAATAATATTCCAGGGATTTACATTCTCTTCTGAAAGAAGATAGGCCATTCTATATACAATAGTCCTGGTCTTTCCTGAACCGGCGCCGGCCAATATTAGTACAGGGCCTTCCGTCTGACGTACAGCCTGTGCCTGCTCCGCATTCAACTCCATGTCCAAATTCATATATATTCTCCCTTCTCAAAACAATACGCCTTCCAAAGGCAAACCCCATTATAGCAAAGCCACCCTGCCCCGGCAAAGGGTGTAACTTTCCGACTGGGTCAAGGTACCCCATTCAATAATCCCGCCCTTCATTTACATGGCCCGGTCGCGATCGGATTCCGATTAATTCAAAGTTCCCCATTCGGAAATCCCTCGCTTCGTGCCCGACTCGTCCTTCACTTCACGTGACCCGGTCGCGATCGGATTCCAATTAATTCAAAGTACCCCATTCGGAAATCCTTCGCTTCGTGCCCGACTCGTCCTTTACTTCACGTGACCCGGTCGCGTAAGAATTCCGACTGCATCAGGGTACCCCATTCAATAATCCCGCCCTTCACTTCAAGTGGCCCGGTCGCGTAAAGATTTCAAATCCTATAGACAAAAAATGCCGAAAACCCTATACTAAAGCCATAGTCTGAGGAATATCCCATAAGCCCCAATCCTATTTACCTATTTGAGAGATATTAATCCACCTCATGAAACGGGGAAAGAAAATGAGCTTTGATCCCGATGATTTTCTGAATGAAATCCTAGAAAACCTGGATAAAATGAAGCCTATCCGCATAGAGGAGATCCCTAATATCGACCTCTACATGGATCAGGTGCGCTCTTTTATGGAACGCCACCTGGGGGGAACAAAGCGCCATAGTGAGGATGTGGTCCTGACAAAAGCCATGATCAATAATTATGCGAAAAACGATCTGCTGCCTCCCCCGGTTCTGAAAAAATACGGGCGGAAGCACATTATCTTTCTGATACTTATATATTACTTCAAAAACGTCCTATCCATCAATGACCTCAGGAAGCTCCTGGGACCTCTGGCAGACAGCTATTTCAGGAAAAAAGACGGACTCCGGCTGGAGGACGTCTGCAACAGAGCCTTTCAGCTCATGAGTAAGCAGGTAGGCGACCTAAAGGAATTCATCGAAGAAACGGTCCGGGAGGCGGGGGATGCCGCCTCCCGGGATATGGCCGGAAGCGAAACGGAAGAGGATGCCTGGCTCCTGCAGGGCTTCTATCTCATCTGCACCCTGGCCTTCGACGCCTATCTAAAGCGCCGCCTCATAGAGGACATCCTGGATATGACTCCGGACCGGAAGAAAAAGAAGAAACCCTGAGATAGCTCCATTATACAGGCATCAATTCTCCTTTTTCCCTTCCTCCTCTTCATCCTTTGGAATGGGAATTCCAATCCGCTCAAATACCATATCATATCCGTCATTCCCATAGATTAGGGACCGGTTCACCCGGCTAATGGTAGCCGTGGAAGCCCCGGTTTTCTGGGCAATTTCCAGATAGGTATTCTTCTGCCTCAGCATGGCAGCTACTTCAAACCGCTGGGACAAAGACAGGATCTCATTAATGGTAGCGATATCCTCAAAAAAGGTATAGCACTCCTGTCGGTCCTTCAAGGTCAAAATCGCATCAAAAAGCGCATCTACCGCTTCGTTATGCAGTTTCTTATTCAATCCCTCACCTCCTGCCGTCTCTTCCCGGCAGAGCTCCCCTTATTCGCAGAAAGCCCTATTATTTCTCCGAAATAAAAGCTTTATAGGCCCGATAGCCCTCATAGAGATCCGACTTACTGGTAACCTCCCAGGGAGCATGCATAGAGAGAACCGCCATGCCGCAATCAATCACATCCATGCCGTAGAGAGACATGATATAGGCGATGGTTCCGCCGCCTCCTGCATCCACCTTACCCAGCTCCGCCGTCTGATAGGCGACCCCGGCCTTCTCCATAATGGCCCGGACAAAGGCGAAGTACTCCGCGTTGGCATCATTAGAACCGGATTTGCCCCGGGAACCCGTGAATTTATTGAATACAATGCCCTTTCCAAAGAAAGCCGCATTCTTTTTGTCAAATTGAGAGGCATAGAGGGGATCAAAGGCCGCACTCACGTCGCTGGACAGCATCCGGGACCGCTCCAGCACCCGGCGCAGGGTAAGGTCATTATAGACTCCCATGCGGTCCAGAAGCTCCGCCAGGGCATTCTCAAAGAAACGGGAACGCATACCGGTGGCGCCCACAGACCCGATTTCTTCCTTATCCACCAAAAGGCAGACCGATGTCCTCTCCACCTCTTCCACATCCAGAAAGGCCTGCAGGGAAGTATAGGCGCAAACCCTGTCATCCTGTCCATAGGAAAGAACCATAGACCGGTCAAATCCCGCCTCCCTGGCCTTACCCGCGGGAACAATCTCCAGCTCGGCGCTTTCTAAATCCCTCTCCTCAATATCATACTTATCCTTTAGGAGCTCCAGAATGCCCTCTTTAACCGCATTCTTGTCCTTATCCTTCAGAGGAATGCTGCCCACCAGGAGATCCAGGTTCTCCCCTTCCACAACCTTTGTAGCCTTTTTCTCCAGCTGCTCGCCGGCCAGATGAACGAGAAGATCGGTCACACAGAATACGGGATCCCCTTCCTCATCCCCCAGCCTTAGCTCCACGGTAGTACCATCCGTTTTCACAATTACCCCATGAATAGCCAGGGGCAGGGCAACCCACTGGTACTTCTTGATTCCTCCATAGTAATGGGTGTCCAGATAGGCCAGCTCCGATTCCTCATAGAGGGGATTCTGCTTCACGTCCAGCCTGGGGGAGTCGATATGGGCCCCCAGAATATTGAGGCCCTCCTCAATGGGAGCCGACCCAATATGAAAGAGCGCCACAGTCTTTCCCATCCACTCCGCATAGACCTTGTCTCCGCTCTTCACCTGCTCCCCGCTATCCACCAGGTTCTTTAGATTCCTATAGCCCGCTGCCTCTGCGGCATTCACGGCATAATCGGTACACTCCCGTTCCGTCTTCCCCCTATCCAGGAAATCCAGATATTTCCCGCAAAGCGCCTCTAATTCCTCTTTCTGCTCTCCTGTATAGGATAACCAGGTATTCTTTTGCTCCATAAATTCTTATCCTCCATAATCTATAGTTTGACTTTGCGAATGCGCCAAGGAAGAACATCCGCAAATCCCGCTCTCTGCGCGGGACAAGCCCTTCGCCTCGCGAGAGCCGGCCGCGTCCGTATTGCAAATATCTGATGAAATTCGCAATCCTTTGACTTTGCGAATGCGACAAAGAGGTGCCTCCGCAAATCCCGCATTTGCCGCGGGTCACGCCAATGCCCGGCGAGAGTCCGTCAGGCAGGCATTCTATATTACCCATGAAAATTGAAAATCCCGTCCCTTATCAGCCGTCAATCTTGAAAATCGTATTGGGATCGATAGCACTCCCCTCGAACTGTATCTCATAGGTGAATGTATTCTGTTCGCTTACACATACAAAGATGGGATTACCCCTCAAGAGCTCCATCCCCTCACTGACTACAGGATAGCTGTTATACCGGTAGATGGAAACGTAGCCATATCCGTGATCCACCTGGACCACATATCCGTAATTGGGGTCATTAATGATCTTAGTCACCTTTCCTTTGCCGGAAGCCACAATCTTGGCCCCATCCCCTACGCTAAAGGTTACAACCCCCTTCTCCTTCTGGAATTCAGAGGGTTTGGAAATCACTCCCGACACCGGCAGACCGGAGGGCTGATATGCCATGGACTCCGCAATCTCCGTGCGTTCATCCACATAGGCCCTGGTATCTAATTGGGACTTGGCGGTGAAGAGCTCATTCTCCAGCCTTTCATTATCCGCCCTCAGAATAATATTACTACTAGTCACATTCTGCAACTGCTCCGTCAGAAGCTCCACTTCAGCGTGACTCCTGGAAAGCTCCCCGGAGCTAAAAACGATATAGAATATACCTGCAATAAGCAAAAATACCAATAAAACAATAGAGATAATAAGGAAATCCAAAGAGATCTTGAACTGCTTCACATTTCCCGCATTAGACGGTACAAATAAAACCGTATACCGTGTCGGTTTCTTTTTTCCGGCTTTCTTTTCACTTGTTTTCTGTTGATTGACAGTTTCCATATAATCAAATCCTATCTTGAATTTAAGGCATAATTGTGCTAAGATAGATGCGTTGTGCATAACCGCACTAAATATTCAAAACACAATGTAACAAATTGTTATGACTTTGGAGGTAGCAACATGAAAGGTACTGTAAAATGGTTCAATAATCAAAAGGGCTATGGATTCATTTCCGATGAGGATGGAAATGATGTATTCGTTCACTATTCTGGACTGAACATGGAAGGCTTTAAGTCTCTTGATGAGGGTCAGAAGGTCGAATTCGACGTTGTAAACGGCGAGAAAGGGCCTCAGGCAACTAATGTCAATAAGCTGTCATAACTGGGACAGATTTGATAAATAACTCACCTATGAACCTAGGACCTTTTAAGGGGGCGCTTCCGGCGCCTCCTTTTCCTTTTCAGTCAGAGGATCCGGAGATTAAAAAAAGTCTATCCCTTATGGGTTTGCAGGGAGGTTGTCAGCCCCTCCACATCATCCGGATCCAAGGCCCCTCCAAAGAGGCTAAGGGCACTTCCCACGGTGAAATCCACCTTTCCTTTTCCTAATTGAAAAATTTTCTCGATATCTTCCAGACAACGAACACCCCCTGCATAGGTAACAGGTATGGTCGTCACATCCCCGAGAATAGACAGAAGGCCCTCATCAATTCCGGATGCCAGGCCCTCCACATCCACCCCGTGAATCAGGAACTCGGCGCACTGTGACGATAAGTCCGACAAGGACTCTCTGGTGACCCGGAAGTCGGAGAAATTCTGCCACCTCTCTGTAACGACAAAGTAATCCTCCCCCCGCTTCCTGCAGGACAAGTCCAGTACCAGTCTTTCCCGGCCCACTGCCCTTTGCAGTTTCTCCAGGTTCCTTTCATTCAGCTCACCATTTCGAAAGACAAAGGAGGTCACAATGACATGAGATGCCCCGGCCTCCAGAAAGACCTCCGCATTCTCATCGTTGATACCGCCACCGGCCTGCAGCCCCCCGGGAAAGGCTCCTAAGGCCTGCAGGGCCTGCGACCTAGTCGCATTATAATAAGAGGAATCCGCCCCGTTCAGGAGGATGACATGACCTCCCCCCAGCCCCTTTTCCCGATAAAGATGAGCATAATAAAGGGCGGGATGCGGCGACACATAATTCTCAGAAGCCACATCACCGCTGTCCCGCAGCGTTCCCCCAATCAGCTGCTTAACTTTTCCATTATGAATATCGATACAAGGTCTAAATCTCATAGATCGTCCGTCAGGAATTCAGCACATCTGCCATGCTATAGAAACCGGGACCCTTTCCTTTCAGGTACTTGGCGGCAGATAAAGCCCCTTTCCCAAAAATCGCCCTGGAATAGGCCCTATGGGACAGACTAATGACCTCATCCTCTCCCGCAAAAATCACCTCATGGTCTCCGGGAATGGTTCCTCCCCTTACGGCTGAGACACCGATTTCCTTTCTGGGCCTGGCCTCCATCCTGTCACTGCGGCCGTAGACATAGCTATATTCCTCGTCAAGAGCCCCATTAATAGCATCCGCAAGAGCTATGGCCGTACCGCTGGGAGCATCCTTTTTCTGATTGTGATGCTTCTCCACGATTTCAATGTCAAAGCCCGCCTCTGCGAGGATGGGCGACACCTGGGACAGGACCTTTATCAGCAGATTAATTCCTACTGACATATTTGCGCTCTTTAATATAGCTACCTTTTCCGAAGCCTTGCAAACCCTGTCATTCTGCTCAGGAGTAAGACCTGTGGTGCAGAGAACCAGGGGAATCCCCCGATCCACCGCATATTGCAAAACTGCATCCACTCCGGTAGCCAGGGAGAAGTCAATCATTACATCGGCCCCCTCCTTGCAGTCCGTGATGGATTTGTAGATAGGATAGGAGGCCTGTCCTCCCATCACATCCGCTCCTGCCACGATTTGGCAGTCCGGATCCTTTTCCACCAGGCCTGTTACCACCTTACCCATTCTGCCATTACAGCCATTTAATATAATTCTGGTCATACCGCTCCTTTATCCTTCTCAAGCCTTCAAAAGACCGAAATTAATCATAGATTTACGCAAACGCTCCAGGTTTTTGGGATCCATAGGTACCAGGGGTTTCCTTAAGGGACCCACCTCCATGCCCATGAGATTCATGGCATGCTTTACGGGAATGGGATTGGTCTCGCAGAAAAGGGCATCCAGAATGTCATTGGCCTTGATCTGCATATCGGCGGCCCCCATGGCATCCCCATTAAAGAATTTATAGCACATATCATGTACATAACGGGGTGCCACATTAGAAAGAACAGAGATGACTCCTAAGCCTCCAAGAGAAAGGATGGGCACAGTCAGATCATCATCACCGGAATAGATATCCGCTTCCGGACAAATGGCGCGAATCTTACTAATCTGGGAAAGACTGCCGCTGGCCTCCTTCACGCCCACGATATTGGGTACATTCTCTACCAGGGTCTTCACGGTCTCAGGCTCAATATTGAGGCCGGTCCGGGACTTAATGCTATAGAGAATAATGGGAATGCTGACCCTCTTAGCCACCTCAGTAAAGTGGTCAATAAGGCCGGCCTGGGTTGTCTTATTATAATAAGGGGTTACCATGAGCAGGGCATCTGATCCCACCTTTTCCGCCTCTTCCGAGAGATAGATGGCAGTCCTGGTATTATTCGATCCGGTACCTGCCACCACGGGAACCCGGTGATTTACCTGCTCCACACAGAACTTAATCACCGCCATATGCTCTTCCTCGGTAAGGCAGGCCGCCTCACCGGTAGTACCGCATACTATAATGGAATCTGTTCCTCCGGAAATCTGATCCTCAATGATTTCCGCAAATTTCTCGTAATTAACGTCTCCATTCTCCTTAAACGGGGTAATAATCGCAACTCCTGCCCCTTTGAAAACAGCCATTTCATTTCTCCTTTCCATACCTTTAAATCCTTTTTTATCCCAAAAATCCCCTTCCGGACCCTGTAAAGCTATCATTGGCAATCCGCTTCCCTTCTGGAATCATGAAGGCAGGGCACTTGGTGTCCCGTTTCAGGAGGGCTTTAACCCCCTGAGAGAAGCAAGCTGCATCCCTGCCTAATGCTAAAAACATTTGAAGCGGGAGACTTCTTTACACTGCCTTCAAATGATGAAACCGGGCGGTTACATCATGAGAAATATTGGCAAATCCCACCCTCTATGGGGCCGGACCGAGCTCGGAAATTAGGCTTGCAGATAGCCAATCGAATAGGGGTGAATCCCCCCTACTTGATTCCAGCCCCGCCCACATTTCAGGCCCCTCGGGCCTTCGATGATGGGCTGTCGTCAAGGTTTCGCGCTCGTGCAGGCACGCCGATGAGACTTTGGCTCGTAGCTTACACACATATCGGTAAATGATAGCACGATAAGCCGCCCACTGTCAACGAGACGACAGGAAGGTATACTCTCTGACAGCCGTCTCATCATCGGGATAGGCCTTGAGATAAGCCTCCATGAGAACCGTTGCTTTCTTGAAGTCCGAGAGATACTCATATGCCACAATTTCATTAAATTTCAAAGATTGGAGGGACTCACTGTCCCCTACCGCAATCCCCTGCTGAAAGGCCTTGAGGGCGCTGTCATAGTCTCCTACATCCAGCTCACAGAGCCCCAATTGGTTACAGATCTTGGTATCCCCGGGATTGTCCTCCAGATAAGTTTTATAGAGGGAGGCCGCGTAGGACTTGTCACCCAGGGCCTCATAGGTCTTACCCAGGTAGAGGATGACGCTCTCATCGCTGCCGTCCCCCCTGGCCTCCTCCAGGGCAGACTTGGCACTGTCATAATCCCCCATCCAATAATAGAGCTTTCCCTTCTGGAAACCGTTAATATGGGTGAGCTGCATG
>JAILCB010000298.1 GCA_024680595.1 Lachnospiraceae bacterium
TAGAAGTGCCTAAATCGAACGGAACCACTTGAATTAGGCACAGAATCAAGTATTCACCAAGAAACGGCAGTCAGCCGGGAGTGTAATTGCCTAAATAGAGCGGAACCGCTTGCATTAGGCACAGAATCAAGTATTCACCAAGAAACTGGCAGTCAGCCGGGAGTGTAATTGCCTAAATGGAGCGGAACCACTTGCATTAGACGAAGAATTATAGTTCTGCTTTTGGATGGCAAAATCAAGTCCGAAAATGTTGCAGAAAATTTTTCCCTGCTCCAGGCCACCTCTCTGGCTCACGCTATTACAGGAAGCGGAAGATGGGCGGAGACAGGGATTATTTCGATCTATGTATCATCTCTCCCTCATAAATAACACAAGCAGAGCTTCATAACATCCTTCAAAATAGCCTCATCCCTATATTTATCCCCCGTTTCCAGTGAATGGTTAGCTCCTTCCGTTAAATATAGGGGAAGTTCAAGTTGTCTGCAGCCCTGCTTTATGCTTTCTGTCTCGGCCCAGGGGTCTGATGTGCCATGGAAGACGATGCCGCTTTTTGGGGAAAGGAAGGGGAAAGACTGGGCAAGGGGTGTAAAATAGATATTTTTCCCCGAAATCCCGTGTTTTTTCTGGTAAGCTCCGGCGACAGCGGTTCCAATGCTTTTGGAGACAAATAATAGATTGTTTTTGTCAATATCGCGAAAATCTTCAGTTTTCAATAATCTCTCTGTCTGATCTAGAGCGATTTCGAAGGATTGCTGCATTTTTGCGGCATCACCTCTAATATCCTTTGGGAAACCGGAATAAGTCACATCAATGACTTGAAATCCCTGCTCTTGGGCCAGCATCTTTGCTCCGTGGAGAAGGGGACGGTCAGATGTGTAGCCGATGCCTGGGAATAGGATGGCAATTTTTTTCATATTGAAATTTCCTCCCTGTTTAATAATTTAGACAATTATAACATAGGATTTCAGTTTTTTTCTTGTTGACATTTGGGAAGAAGAGTGGTACATTAAGAACACGAACAAATGTTCTGATTCTTGATCATATCATCCATGGAGTTTTTCGATATTTACAGAGTTATACGGGATCAATGCCACATTGTTACAGACCGTTTTTGATATTACTCTTGTTGATTGCACCCTTTTAATGTGATACAATTTCCTTTACCTAATCTAAAAAAGCGGGGTAGTTATTTGGACTGGTTTTGAAGGAATTCCAGAGCTGAAGTGCAGTAAGCTCTGGGCTTTCTATTATAACGAGGCTTTTTGGAATGCATTTCCACGTTACGTGGGAAAGGCTCGAGGGCGACTACTTCAACGTCCGGAGCGTAATACGTTTTCAGCGTCATGTGAGAAGGACATTTCAATGCATCTGACCTTTCTGGCCACTGCAACGTTTTCCGCGTTACGTGAGAAAGGCATTATTGTTTGGAGATGAGGATTTGGGAAGACGGAGAAGAGAGCTGACATTTTATCAGCGGGAGAAGAAAATCTCAAATAGGAAGATTGCGGCTTTTATGTCATGGGTTTTCATCGTGATCATAGCTATCATGCTGGCTTTCTTCCTTGTTTTCACCCTAGGAATTCAAACTACGGTAATTGGCACTTCTATGGAGCCTGCACTTCAGAATGGCCAGGTAGTGCTTTTGAACCGCATAATCTACAATCTAGTGTCCCCGGGGCAGGGAGATGTGATAGCCTTTCGACCTAATGGAAATGAGAATGCCCATTTGTCGGTGAAGAGGGTTGTCGGAGGGCCGGGAGACAGGATTAGGATTCAAGGCGGCATTTTGTATTTAAATGGAGAGCCCCAGGAGGATATGTTCGAGGATCGGATTGCGGATGCCGGAGTGGCGGCGGATGAGTTTGTCCTGCCGGATGACGAGTTTTTTGTTATGGGGGATAATTGTAATAGTTCAGAGGACAGCCGTTCCCCTAATCTGGGTAATGTGAAGCGGGAGCATATTGTAGGAAAGGCTTGGCTTCATATGGGCTCAGAAAAAACAGGATTGGGTTTCGTAGATTAGTATTTAGCTGTAATTGCCGAGACGGTTCGCGATGGTGTCAAATAGGTTTTGAGGATAAGCTGCAAATATTTGACTTGTTTTCTCACGGAGAGTAGGAAGAAAGGCAGATCCAGCATATTCTGTCCGTTTTCCGTGGGGAAGTAGGCAGAAAGCAGAACTGGCAGATTCTGTCCCTTGTCCGTTTTCCGCGGGGGAATAGGCAGAAAGGCAGACCTGGCATATCCTGTCCGTTTTCCGTGGGGGAGTAGACAGAAAGCAGACCCTGGCAGATTCTGTCCCTTGTCCGTTTTCCACGGGGGAGTAGACAGAAAGCAGAACCTGGCAGATTCTGTCCCTTGTCCGTTTTCCGCGGGGGAATAGGCAGAAAGGCAGACCTGGCAGATTCTGTCCCTTGTCCGTGTTCCGCGGGATAGTAGGCAGAAAGGCAGACCCTGGCAGATTCTGTCCCTTGTCCGTTTTCCACGGGGAAGTAGGCAGAAAGGCAGACCTGGCATATCCTTGTCCGTTTTCTATGAGGAAGAGGTATTTGGCGGCAACGGCGTGGAGATGCCAGATTCGATAATTCTGTGATTTGAGATGATTTTTTCGAGCTTTTAAAGAGAGGTAGTATATGGCATATAACTGGTATCCCGGACATATGACCCGGGCAAAACGGGAGATGGAATCGGACTTAAAGCTCATTGACCTTATTATAGAGCTGCTGGATGCGAGGGCGCCCATGTCTACTCGGAATCCCGATATTGATGCCATGGGGGCAGGCAAGGGCAGGCTGGTTCTTTTAAATAAAGCAGATTTGGCAGATGAGGCTGAGAACCGGAAATGGATTCAGTATTTCGAGGAAAAAGGCTTCACAGCACTTGCCCTGGATTCCAGAAATAATAAGGGAATGAAGGCGATTGACACCTCTGTGCAGGTTGCCTGCCAGGAGAAGATTGAGAGGAATCGGAAGAAGGGGATTTTGAACCGGCCGATGAGGGCTATGGTGGTTGGCATACCAAATGTGGGTAAGTCTACATTCATTAATTCCTATGCCAGGAGGGCTGTTGCAAAGACCGGTAATAAGCCCGGGGTCACTAAGGGGAAGCAATGGGTGCGTCTGGGGAAAAACCTGGAGCTTTTGGACACACCCGGGATTCTCTGGCCCAAAATCGAAAGTGATGAGGCGGGATTTCATCTGGCAGTTATTGGTTCCATGAATGATGAGGTTTTGAACCGGGAAGATTTGCTGGAAAGGTTCCTAAAGGATATGCAGATCCGCTATCCCTCAGCCCTTTTGGATAATTATGGGATCTCCCCTGAAATGAGTTTTCGGGAGGCTCTGGAGGCTGCGGCGGAGAAAAGGAACGCCCTGAAGCCCGGAGGATTGCCGGACACGGACAGGGCGGTGCGTTTCATACTAGACGATTTCCGGGGTGGACGCCTGGGTCGGATAACGTTGGATATATGTGAAATCTAGGGGATGGGAACAAAAAGGCGGTCATGGAGAAGGGTAAGGGCAGACTGGTATGCTCAAGGAGAGGGCCGGGGCTGAACAGGTTTGGTCAAGGAGAGAGCCCGTGTTGAAAAGATTTGGTCAAGAATAAGGTTAAGACTTGACAGGGCTGATTATGTAGGCAAGAAGACAAGGCTTAGAGGGACGTTTTACCAACTAGAGAGGTGGGCAGGTTTTAGAAAGTAGCTTGGAACATCCCTATTGTTTAAAGGAATGAGTTAATGAAAGCATTTTTTCGGTGGAGTATCTGTCTATTAGCTATATTATTTGCTATTATTCTAGTGAGGACTTTTCTGGTGCAGCGGGCTGTAGTGGATGGTAATTCCATGGAGTCTACCTTATCTGACGGGGATTCTGTACTGGTTGACAAGATCTCATATCGATTCCGGGATCCCGCCCGTTTTGACGTGGTGGTTTTTCCTTTTCCCGAAGGCAGCAGTACCCTATATATTAAGCGGATTATAGGTTTGCCGGGGGAAATAGTCCAGATAAAGGATGGTGTAATTCTAATTAACGGCGTCCCTTTGTCAGAGAATTATGGAATGGAGGAGATTTCCTATCCTGGTCAAGCTTGGGAGGGTGTGACTCTAGGAGAGAATGAATATTTTGTTCTGGGTGATAACCGAAATAATAGCGATGATTCTAGATTGCCTAAGGTCGGAAATATTTCGGGTGATCGGTTTATTGGAAGAGCCTGGCTTCGAATCTTCCCCTTTTCAGGATTCGGAACAGTGAAGTAGACTGAAAGCAGTAAAGCTTTTAAGCGGTAGGTGACTGCGGGGAAAGCGACCGGAGGCAGGGCGAAACGTAGATGGTACAAGCGGCAGGTGACTGAAGGGAAGGCGACCGGAAGCAGGACGAGCTGAAGTTTGGTTGGCAGTGGAATAATGCCTGACAAGGGAGGAATGTCTGGTGGAATCCATTCAATCCATTCGGGAGAAATTCAATAGGGCAGAAGAGAATATGCTGCATTCTCTCATTGAGGAATACCGAAGCGATGCCAGGAAGGGCGTGGAGGCTCTGATTATAAAGGCGGAGAAGCATTTTTTGGCTCTGGAGAAGGAGCGGGAAAGAATGTGGCAAATGTTCTCCTATGAGCGCCAATATGATTCCTATAGTTATATCTGTGGAGTGGATGAGGTAGGACGGGGACCCTTGGCAGGACCTGTGGTGGCGGCAGCGGTAATTCTACCCAAGGACTGCAATCTGCTCTATCTCAATGATTCCAAGAAGCTTACGGCTCAGAAGCGGGAAAGCCTGGATATTGAGATTCGGGAGAATGCCATTTCCTTTGGCATAGGAAGGGTAGAGCCAGACCGTATTGACAGCATCAATATCCTGAATGCCACCTATGAGGCCATGCGGGACGCTATTCAGAATCTCGATCCGAAACCCGATATATTATTAAATGATGCCGTGACGATACCGGGGATTTCTGCGCCTCAGGTGGCTATTATCAAAGGGGACGGAAAGAGCGCATCCATTGCCGCCGCCAGTATTATAGCCAAGGTTTTTCGGGATAGGCTCATGGTGGAATACGATAAAAAGTATCCGGGTTACGGTTTTGCATCCAATAAGGGCTATGGCAGTGCGGGTCACATTGCCGCCTTGAAGGAGCTGGGACCCTGTCCCATTCACAGGAAGTCCTTTATCGGTAATTTTATATGAAAAGGCTGATAGAATAGCAAGACTTTTCTTAATTCTATTTTTATTATGACAAGACGGCCGGAAAAAGACGGGAATCACTCCAACTAATTGTTGGATAGATATAGATGGAAAATTATGTCAACTAACTGTCCGCTAAAAATTGATGGGGAATTATAACACCCAATTGCGCACTAGAAACAGACGGGAAATTATGTCAACTAATTGTCCGCTAAAATAGATGGGGAATTATAACACCCAATTGTAGACTAGAAATAGACGGGGAATTATATCTACCAATCACGCATAAGAAATAGACAGGGATTATGTCAACTAGTAGCACACTAGAAACAGACGGGAATTATGTTAACTTACTGCCGCCGACAGCCGAAAGGATTTAATTTATGAATATTACAGTAAATCCGAATTCAGGGTATTATGATCTGGGAAGCAGCGTTTCTTCGGCTGCAGAGGTGGGGAAAATTCAGGAGTCTCCCCAGCAGGTCCAGGTTTCATCCGATCTCCTTAGCAATATAAAGGCGGGCGATACTTTTTCAGGCCAGGTCGTGGGCATGAATAAGGATGGAATGGTGCAGATCCTATTGGGAAATCAAAGCACCATTAGCGCCAAGCTTTCCCAGAACATATCTCTTGCCCTGGGACAGACTATATCTTTTCAGGTGAATTCCGCCAATAATTCCAAGATTTTTCTGACACCCCTCTATGCAAATTTAGACGGAAATAGTGCCATTGCCAAGGCATTGGATGCAGCGGGGCTTCCCGTTACCCGGGAGAATGCGGGCATGGTTAGCGCTATGATGGAGAGGGGGCTTCCAGTGGATGCCAAATCACTGCAGGAGATGGCCTATTTATCTTCCCAGCACCCCCTGGCAGACCCTAAGTCTATTGTACAGATGAATCAGCTGGGAATTCCCCTGACAGAGGAGAATATTCAGGCCTTTGAGGCTTACAAGGAGAATCAGCACCAGATTGCAGACAGCGTTTTTGGGCTGTCAGAAGGATTTGCGGAACTGGCGGGAAAATCCCCTGCCCTGAATAATGAGATTACACAGCTTTTTTTCGGGAGTCAGAGTGGAGAAATGTCTGCTGCAGTTTCCCAGGCTATGAACGGGGATTCCGCGGCACTTTTGGAGGCTCTTGGACTTCCGCCGGAAACCCTTGAGGAAGCTGCTGCGGCTGCGGAACTCTTGCAGGGAGAGGGGGCTATCTCTGAGGAGGAAGGTCAGGTTCAGGGGCAAGGGGCTGAGCAGAATGGAGCTGGCACAGCTGCGGGAAAGGATTCGGTGAAGATTACTATCTCCGATGGGCAGCCGCAGAATCCTGCAATAGGGGAGTCTGGGAGCTCGGTTCGGGATATAACCGGCCATGTGACGGAGAGCGTTCATGACCTCTTGGGACAAGATGGAGCAAAGGATCTGGCTGTTTCACTGAAGAATGCGGGTCTTCCCGCAGAGATAGCAGCAAAGGTGGCCGACGGAACTCTGGATAATAAGCAGATTTTTGAATTGACGAGGGCTGTTACCTCTGAGGCCTTGACTGGAGAATTAGGTGAGGAAGCCCGTGCTGCCGCCAAGGAGCTTATCCAGAGAGAGCCTTATCAGCTCTTACTCAAGAATCAAATCACGGATCAGTTTCTCTTGAAGCCGGAGGATATTTCCGATAAGGAAAAGGTTCAGGAGTATTATAATAAAATCGCAAATGAGTCTAAGGCTGCTATGAATCTGCTTTCCAGGCTGGGACAGGATAATACGCCCCTGGCTCAGGGTATGAAAGAATTAAGCTCAAATGTGGACTTTATGAATCAGCTAAACCACATTATGACTTATGTCCAGCTTCCTTTGAAAATGAATAATAATGCGGCCCATGGGGATCTTTATGTCTATACTAACAAGAAGAAACTGGCAAGTAAGGACGGTAATGTGTCGGCCCTGTTGCATCTGGATATGGAGCATTTGGGCACTATGGATATTCATGTGGCTATGACGGATTATCAGAAGGTTCAGACCCATTTCCTGCTCCAGAGTGAGGAATTTCTGGATTTCATTGCCCAGCATTTGAATGAGCTGGATGCGGCTCTGGCCAAGAGAGGGTATCAAATGAAGTCGGATGTTTCCCTGAACCGTGAGAAAACCGATGTGCCGGAGATTATGTTTAATAAGGGAACGGATAAACGGCTCATACAGACCACTTCCTTTGATTTGAGAGCTTAGAGGATTAGCTGAAGGAGAGAGTTTCTATTCTTCAAAACCGAGGGCAGCTCTACAAAGAACCCGAATGGGGGTAATTTAGGGAGAGGGCTTAATTCTCCGGGCCCATAGAGAGTTCTGCAGAGAACCCGAATGGGGATAGCAGAGGAGAGGGCTTAATTCTCTGGGCCTATAGAGAGTTCTGCAGAAAACCCGAATGGGGATAGCAGAGGAAAGAGTTTATTTCTCAAGGCGCCTACATTTACGGGCAGGCATATTGGGGTAAGCTGTAAATAAAAATCTATGTGAAATTGAGATTATTCCATTAAGCAGGGGATTTTCCGAATAAAGGTGTGCGAAAGGGGGCTTTGATGGCGGATTATCAGCGAAAAAAGATAAAGACGGCCGTTGCGATTGCCTATGATCCTAAGGATGTGGCCCCGACGGTAGTGGCTTCCGGTAAAGGCAAGGTGGCGGAGAGGATTATTGAGAAGGCCAAGGAATCCGATGTGCCGGTTCATGAGGACAGCAAACTGGCCAAGACCTTGTCAAGTCTGGAGATTGGGGATGCCATTCCGCCTGAGCTCTATGAGGTGGTGGCAGAAGTACTGGTTTTCGTAGACCGCATGGACAAGCTAAAGCAAAAGATGGATATCTACAATGCTACGGCATCCAGATGAAATTAACATTGCCACAGAATTTGGATGAAAATTTGCAATGTTACGGCATCCAGATGAAATTAACATTGCCACAGAATCTAGATGAAAATCTACAATAGTACGGCATCCAGATGAAATTTACAATACAACAGAATTTGGATGAAAATCAGCAGTGTTAAGGAATCCAGATGATTTTTCTGCTCAATGACTTTTACGTGAGATGCTAGATTTTAAGTAGATGCCTCGTTACAAAGAGTATGGGACAAAGGACGTGTCCTCCTATTGAAGTCCCTATGGACATTAGATGTTAGATAGGATTTGGGACGCAAGACGTTTTTTATTGAAGTCCCTTTGGACATAAGAAGTGGGAGAAAGCGGGATCGAGGAAGGGGCTTTTCTTTCCTGACTACTTTCAGGAAGAAGGGGGGAGTCGTGAACCGTAGAAAGGTTGGAGGAAAGTATGAGGATGAGGCCGTCTCCTATCTTGAGGAGAATGGCTACCGGATTCTGGAGAGAAACTATAGGGATCACAGATTTGGAGAACTGGATGCCATAGGGCAGAAGGACGGAGCAATCGTATTTTTTGAAATTAAGTATAGGAGCGGTTCTGCCTGCGGAAGTCCGCTGGAGGCGGTGGATAAGAGGAAACGGAGAAAAATCAGCAGGACAGCTCTTCATTATCTGACAAGTAAGGGATATGGTCTGTATAGCCCCTGCCGTTTTGACGTTATTGGAATCTCCGGGGACAGACAGATCAAGCATATTACGAATGCCTTTGAATACTGCGGGACTATGTGATATGATTCTTGGAAAAGTAAGAAAAAGGCCATGAGGCCCAAGCGAGTATTGATTATCCTGCTTAATTATGGAGTATTGTGAGGGGGCGGCTAACCCAAACTGGTTTTGATTATCTTGCATGATTGCGGTGTAGAATGAAAAAGGTCGGCAAGACCAAATGAGTATTAATCACCCTGCATGACTGCGGTGTAGCATGAAAAAGGTTGGCAAGACCAAATGAGCATTAATCACCCCACTTAATTACGGAGCGGTGGGAAGGGCTATAGGCCTGAGCGAGTATGGATTAACCCGCAGAATTGCGGAGAAATAGGAAAGGAATTCGAATGATGGATACTAGTCTTTTGGAGGATCCTTTTTCTCAGAGACTGCATGAGCGTCTTGATGAGATGAAATGGCTCTATGGTGAGCTCTACCACGGAGATGAGCAGGCTTTTGATTATTTCTGCAAAATGCTCCGCAAGAACTATGATGCTAGAAATAAGGAGTTAAGGGAGTTGGATCGGGCACGGGAAGCGGAACCCGCCTGGTACAAGGACGGTCATTTGACGGGCATGCTGATGTATGTCAATGCCTTTGCCAAGACTCTGAAGGGGGTTCGTAAGCATCTGGACTATGTGGAAGAGTGTGGGGTGAATTACCTGCATCTCATGCCTATTTTGGAGAGCCCTAAGGGCCGCAGTGACGGCGGTTATGCGGTTTCTAACTTCCGTAAGGTTCAGCCGGCTTTGGGGACTATGGCAGATCTGGGGGCTCTTACTGAGGACTGCCACAAGAGAGGAATCAGCGTCTGCCTGGACTTCGTCATGAACCATACCAGCGAGGATCATGAGTGGGCCGTGCGGGCCAGGGCCGGGGAAAAAGAGTTTCAGGATAAGTATTTCTTCTATGATAACTGGGATATTCCCAATGAATTCGAGAAGACGGTGCCTCAGGTATTCCCTACAACCGCGCCCGGGAGCTTCACCTGGTGTGAGGAAGCCGGGAAGGTTGTCATGACCTCATTCTATCCTTATCAATGGGATCTGAATTATGCCAACCCCATGGTCTTTAATGATATGACCGATGATATGCTGTTTCTCTGTAATCAGGGCGTGGATGTCATCCGTCTGGATGCCACTCCCTATATTTGGAAGCAGCTGGGAACCAATTGCCGGAATCTGCCTGAGGTTCACACTCTGGTGAGGCTCATGAGGATGGCCGCAGAGATTGTCTGTCCCAGCACCCTGCTTTTGGGCGAGATTGTAATGGAACCCTCTAAAGTGGTACCATATTTCGGAACGGTTGAGAAGCCGGAATGTCATATGCTATATAATGTAACTACCATGGCCAGTACCTGGCATACGGTGGCTACCCAGGACACCAGACTTCTGAAGCACCAGCTGGAAAGCGTTTTTGCCCTGCCCAGAGAGTATACCTTCCTGAATTATTTACGCTGTCATGATGATATTGGCTGGGGCTTGGATTACCCTTTCCTGCAGCAGTTCGAGATGGAAGAGGTCTCCCACAAGAAGTTTTTGAATGACTATTTGACTGGAGAATTGGAGAATAGCGATTCCCACGGGGAACTCTATAATAATGATCCCAGACTGGGAGATGCCAGGCTTTGTGGGACAACCGCTTCTCTCTGCGGTGTGGAGGCAGCGGAGTACAGTAAGGATCCAGACAAGCTGGAGCGCACATTAGGGCTGGACATCACCTTGCACGCCTTTCTCTTTACCCAGAGCGGGGTTCCCGTTCTATATAGCGGCGATGAGATTGCAGAACTAAATGACTATAATTATCATGCGGATCCCCTGAAAAGGGCTGACAGCCGTTACCTGCACAGGGGGGATTTGAATTGGAAGAATGCGGCTCTTCGCAGCAAAAAGGGAACGAGGCAGGAAAAGATGTTTTCAGCCATAAAGAAATTGGAGGATATCAGGGCTAAGCACCCTGTCTTCCACGGGGCTGCGGATATTTGGCTTGTGGAAACCGGAAATGACAAGATTTTAGGTATCGGTCGTTATTATAAAGGCGAAAAGCTTATCGCCCTCTTTAATTTTGGGAAGGATGAGGAGATTGCCCATGTGAATGAGGAGGGGGATTACAAGGATCTCATTACTGGAAAAGCCCGTCCTGCAGTCGATGTGGTCCTGCCTGCATTTGGATTTGCCTGGCTCTTGACGGAAATGCCTTCAGAGTAAATCGGTCTCGCCCGGCTTCTGACGGAAATGTCTAGGGAGATAAGCCGGATTTGCCTAGCTCTTGACGGAAATGCCTTCAGAGTAAATCGGTCTCGCCCGGCTTCTGACGGAAATGTCTAGGGAGCAAAGCCGGATTTGCCTGGCTCTTGCCAGAGCTGGAGTCAGAGTAAAAGTGGACATGCCTGGCTCCTGCCGGAGCTGGCGGCAGAGTGTGGATTTGCCAGCATTTTGCCGGAGCTGCCTTCAGAGTAAAGTTGGTTTTGCATGGATTTTGAAGGAAATAGGATCCGAGTCGCCCCGGGGGCTTTTAGAAATGCTCAAAAACTTGTCAAAATACATTGATTTTATGGGACTTTTGGACAGTTGACACACTGGTAGAATGCTGTTAAACTACCTAATGTTTCTGTAGAATTGTAAGGAGGTTATATTTCATTATGAAGAATATCAAGAAGACACTTACTGGATTGTTTTGCGGACTTTGTGTCAGCGCTTTGTGTGTGATTCCCGCATTTGCAGAAGAGCAGGTATTTGTTACCTTTATTAGCGGCGGAGTAGTCACAGGTCAGCAGGTTGCTAAGGGCGCAAGCGTCACAGCTCCTGCAGCTACCCTAATCCCCGGATATACCTTCTGCGGATATGATAGGGCACTTACCAACGTTCAGGCAAACATGATGGTAAATGCGGTCTATGTACCTACAGCCAATGGCGCCGGTGCAATTCAGGCTATGAAGGCTTCCCTGCCTACTCCCGCAGTGACCGAGACTACAGTAGCAGCTCCTACAGCTCCTGCCGTTCAGGCTCCTGCCCCTGAAGCAAATCAGAATACGCTGCTTCAGAATCAGCAGGCTGCTCTTGCTTCCCTGCAGCAGGCCCAGCAGGCCGCCGCTGCCGCCCAGCAGGCCGCAGATACAACAGCCGCCCAGCAGGCCGCCGCACAGCAGGCCGCTGACGAAGCTGCTAAGAAGGCTGCTGAAGAAGCCGCTGCAAAGAAGGCTGCTGAAGAGGCTGCCGCAAAGAAGGCTGCTGAAGAAGCTGCCGCCGCACAGAAGGCTCAAAACGCCGGCGGTTCCGTACCTTTCACAGATAAGAACGGAAACAGCTATACTTTCACACAGCATGATTGGGATACTCTGATGAGAGTATATGGAACAGAGGAAATCCTGAGAGAGCATCTTTTAGGCGATCTTATCAGAGCAGCTGAGTATTTCGGCTAAGACATTCATAGAGGACGCTTTCGACAAGGAGACATTACTTTCCTTTGAGATGGTATTAAGGCCGATGTACTTTTGTGCATCGGCTTTTCCATATCTTGGCTAGGTGCCAAAGACACATGGAACGTTTGCATTTAGATGGAGCATAAGGCGAATCCCATCATCGAAGACCCCTGGAGGCTGAGATGCGGAAGAGGCCAAATCGAGCATAAGGCGAATCCCATCATCGAAGACCCCTGGAGGCTGAAATGCGGAAGAGGCCAAATCGAACATAAGGCGAATCCCATCATCGAAGCTCCATAGGATACCAGTATATTCCTAAATCCAAATATAAGCGCAGGGTGTATCTCATTATCGAAAGCCAAAAGAGCCTGAGATGCGGAAGAGGCCAAATCGAATTGGGGGATCTTCCTCTACTAGGCTATATTTTTCGTTTTCTTGATTTTTTCGTAAATATATTATAATTTAGAAAGTAATTTGAACGTAAGTATAAACAGCTTTCCGCTCCATATATGTTAGTATTAAACGGGGGTACAGATTATTTGTTTCAGGAAGGGTTAAAGGCCTGCCTGAAGCGGGACTCGAAAAGTTCTGCGTTTATGAAATAGGAGTGGATTGCGAATGACCGATTTACTTGAGTATTTACAACTTTGACAGGAGTTAGAACGGATGAGAAATGGGAGTTTTCTTCGGCTTCTAACCCGGATACTCTTGAGAGGAAGTGACTAGAGCTTTATGGCAGATAATGATTTGATCGTAGGCGGCTACCGCTTTCGGTCTCCCCTGGATGCGGAGATCGCCCGTGCGGAGGAAAAGAAAATTGCCTATATTGAAGCCCATTTGGATCGGGAATCTCCGGAAACAGTGCTTAGAATATATAATAAAATGCTGGAAAACCGCATATTTGTCACACCGGTGGGGTATGCCTATATGAGGGAGATCCGGGATTTTCTCCTGAAGGATGGTATGGATCCGGAAACCCTGCTGCCCCTTCCCTTAAATGATATTTATTCTCCGGAGGCAAAGGCTGCCAGAGAAAAGGTCAATGAGATAGGGAAGGAGCAGGTGGATGAGGAACTGAAAAAGGGCAAAACTCGGCTTTTTCTATCTATGGCACTTAATGTTCTCCTTTTCATTACAATTGTGGCCATGGTGATAATTACCCTGGTTTCGGATCATCCAAATATTCTGAATTATGAGAGAGTCATTCAGAATGAATATGCTGATTGGGAGCAGGAGCTTACAGAACGGGAGAAGGCAGTCCGGGAAAAAGAGCGGGAGCTCATGATAGAGACGGAGTGAGGTATTTAATTAATTATACGAGGTTTTGTTAAAGAGAGATTGAGTATATCATAAATAATCCAGATGTCGGTAGTTCTAATGATGTATTTGCGCATCGTTTATATAGAGGAGGGCCTGGAAAAGGGACGGAAAGGATGGGACTTTGCTTTGCGCATTGAGAAGCAGGCTCTGGAGGGGACGAAAGGGGATGGGATCCTGTTCCCGACGCTTAAGAGCGTCCCTAACGCCCAGAAATGACCCTCCCCGACACTCCCCAAAAAGACCCACGAAAGAGGGGATTTGAGTGAAAGCGGAGTGAACACCGAATCGGTGTTGGGTTAGGACGGAGCCGTTTGTGTACGTGCTGGATTGATTTGGAGCGAGCACGGATTGTACAAAACTGAAGACTAAGATTCAGGGAACAGCCTGAAGCTAATGAAAGTGTTAGAAGGCACTTCGTTACTGGT
>JAILCB010000307.1 GCA_024680595.1 Lachnospiraceae bacterium
CCGGGAGAGTGGCGGTCAGACTGGATATTCCCAGCCCACTAGGCCAATTGCTGAGAATATGGATATTTCAGAGCCTGAGAGGCAATCTGGAAATCCAGCGTATACAGCCAGTCCCAGACCTGTGGAGGCTGCCGGACATCAGGGCAATGCCGCTAATCCCAGACCTGTGGAGGCTGCCGGATATCAGGGTAATACCGGTAATTCCAGACCTGTGGAAGCCGCCGGACATCAGGGCAATGCCGCCAGTCCCAGACCTGTGGAGGCTGCCGGATATCAGGGCAATGCCGCTAATCAGAGAAATGCCAATACCCCCACCACAAGGCAGGTGTCTGCAAATCAAGGGAATACAGCCGATGCCAGATCGGCAGGATTGGCAGGGGATAAGCCCCTTGCAGCAAGCCAGATCTCTAGCCCGCAGAACACCTATTATGAAGAAGAAGAGTACCAGTTTCCGCCTCTTGATTTATTAGCCGAGCCCAAGACCGTCGATGCGGAATCCAGGCATGTAGTGGAGGAAACCGCAGAAAAGCTCCAGTCAACCCTAAAGAGCTTTGGCGTCAATGTGAAGATGCTAAATGCCATCCAGGGTCCTACAGTCACCCGCTATGAAATGCAGCCGGAGCAAGGCGTAAAGGTAAACCGAATTCTCAATCTTTCCGATGACATCAAGCTAAACCTGGCTGCAACCGATATCCGGATTGAAGCCCCTATCCCGGGGAAAGCGGCCATAGGAATCGAAGTGCCCAACCGGGTAAATAGCGGAGTATCCTTAAGGGAGCTCATTGATACCAACGCCTTCCGTCAGGCCAAATCCGGGCTGACCTTTGCGGTAGGAAAGAATATTGGCGGTGAGGCCGTGGTATTTGATATTGCCAAAATGCCCCACCTATTGATTGCAGGCGCCACCGGATCGGGTAAATCCGTATGTATCAATACTATAATTATGAGTATTCTCTATAAGGCCAAGCCGGATCAGGTCAAAATGATTATGATTGACCCCAAGGTGGTGGAGCTTTCCATTTATAATGGACTGCCTCACCTCATGACCCCGGTAGTTACGGATCCTCAAAAGGCTGCCGGAGCCCTGAAATGGGGAGTCGCCGAAATGATGAAGCGCTACGACCTCTTTGCCCGCGTCTCCGTCAGAAACTTAAAAGGCTACAATTCCAAGGTTAATTCCTTGAATGCGGCCGGAGAGACCATGGCCAATGGGGATCCCTATGAGGTAATGCCCCAAATCCTCATTATCGTGGACGAGCTGGCGGATCTCATGATGGTGGCCAAGTCGGATGTAGAGACCTCTATCTGCAGGCTGACCCAGTTAGCCAGAGCGGCGGGTATCCACCTCATTATCGCCACACAGAGGCCTTCCGTCGACGTAATCACCGGACTTATCAAGGCCAATATGCCCAGTCGGATTGCCTTTTCCGTTTCCTCCGGAGTAGATTCCCGAACCATTCTGGATATGGTGGGGGCAGAGCGGCTTCTGGGCAAGGGCGATATGCTCTTTTATCCCCAGGGTTTTTCCAGGCCGGAGCGTATACAGGGAGCCTTCGTTTCCGATGATGAGATTCAGAATGTAGTAGACTATATTATTCAGGAAAATGGCGTAAATACGGATTCCGGTGACATTTCATCCGAAATAGATGCCGTCTCTGAGCAGAAGGAAGCGGAGAAAGAAACGGCCTCCCATAATGAGCAGGATGACAAAGACCAGTATTTCGAGGAGGCGGGACGCTTCATTATCGAAAAGAAGAAGGCCAGTATTGGCATGCTGCAGCGTGCCTTCAAGATTGGATTTAACCGGGCCGCCCGAATCATGGATCAGCTTTCCGAGGCCGGCGTAGTCACAGGGGAGGATGGCACCAAGGCCCGACAGATTCTCATGGATATGAATCAGTTCAGGATGTATTTAAGCGGGGAGACCCCGGATACAATCCCGGACCCGGACATGGCAGAAGAAGATGACGATGATTTGTCCTAAGTGCAGTACAGAAATTCCAGAGGATAAGGTTTTCTGCCCTAAATGCGGTTATTCCATCCAGATGGTTCCGGATTTTGAGCTGGATGTGGAGGAGAGAATTGCGGAAACCAGCACAGAAATGGCTGATGTCCTTAATAGTCTCCAGGATCCCAAAAAAGCAAAAAGGGCAGCTGGTATTTCTGTGTCCTATCGCAAGAGCAAGCTAATTAACAGGGCCATCATCATTATTTCATTATTGATTATAATATTGGTCATTACGGCCATAGTCTTTATGAGGCGCAGCAGGGAAATCGAGGAGGAGGAAAGGGCCAGACAGAATAGCTATGAATACCTAATTGCGGGGGCGGAGGAATCCTACAGCAACAGTAAATATAAGGAAGCGGCCGAATTATACAGAAAGGCCTTCAATGCCAGGACAGATGAGGACAGGGCGATTACTGACTATGCCAGGATGAATTTTGCCTTTTCCCTGATTGAAGCCGGAGAGAAGAAAGAAGGGGAGGAGATCCTCACAAAGCTAATTTCTGAGGACAAGGGGAATGCCCAAATCTATGAGAAACTGATCCTACTCTATGCAGAGGACAAGCGGTATGAGAGAATTAACGGCCTTGTTGCCTCCTGTAAGGATCCGGACCTTTATGACCAATTTGATGAATATATGACCCTGCCTCCGGATTTCTCTGAGGCGGGAGGACATTATAGCGATACCTTCTATCTCTCCCTATCGGCTAACGGAAAGGGTGAAATCTATTATACTCTGGACGGAACCGATCCCACAGACCGGTCGGAGCTTTTTACCGGTCCCATCGAAATCGGACAGGGGAAGACAACGGTTACCGCAATCTATGTGAATATTCATAATATGTATTCCCAGCCGGTCCGCCGCACCTATTTCGTGACCTTTGAGATTCCCTATCCTCCGGAGGTTTCCCCGAAGTCCGGGAACTATTCGGAGCCTGAGTATATCACGGCCACTGTACCGGAGACAGGAAGGGTGCATTATACGACGGATGGCAGTATTCCAACGGAGAATTCGCCAATATATGAAAAACCCTTCCCCATGTCACTGGGCAGCAGCCGGGTAACCTTTATGACCATCTCCGACAAGGGGGTATCCAGTAATTTCGTTACCAGGGAGTACAATCTGAATATTCAGGGCGTATGCAGCTCCGAGGATGCGGTGAATTATGTGGCGGCGTCCCTGGTGGCCACGGGGGCCCTTATTGATATCTACGGAAACGCGCCGGGAGCGGACGGACATTATAAATATGTCTGCTCCACAGCAGCTAAGGAGGGCAGCCGCATTTATTATCTGGTAGACGAGTATTTCGAATTCCCGGACGGCAGGCGCAAGCGAACGGAGACCACCTATGCGGTGGAGGCCATGAGCGGCATGATGTATAGGGCCAGCAGGGGTAAGGATGGCCGATATGGTTTTACCCTATTTTTCTAAAACATCAGATGGAGTTTCACCCGCTTCGGTTTCTCCCTCTCCGGCACCAACATCAGGCGGGTCTAGTACTACACCTTTATAAGGGTAGGCGATTTCATGGGAAATTCGATATTCCAACCGGATCGGATCCCTAGCCCGGCAAGGGGGATATTTCCTACGAAGCCCGGGGGGTGGCGAATGCGCCTCTTTACCGCGTTCGCCGGGACACATTATTAAGGCAATATCGGCAGTATATTTACAGGAAAGGCGGTTATTATGGCAGTATTCAGAAAAGTTCTAGCACTTGGCATTTTAATGGCAGGCCTACTATTGACAGGATTTACCTATGGGCCAGAGGAGGGAAACAGAGTGGTTTATCAAATTGGATTCTCCTATGAGGAGGTACCGGAAGATGTTAGGGCGCGGATGAGGGGAATATCCTATCCCGAGGGCTGTACTGTGCCCTTTGAGGACCTGCGCTATCTGAGGATGCTCTACTTTGACTATAATGGTCAGGTACAGATAGGTGAAATGATCTGTAATAAGGCTATTGCGGCGGATGTCACGGAGATTTTCTATAATCTGTATAAGGGCTTCTATCCTATTGCAAAGATTAGGCTTGTGGATGAATATGGCGGAGATGATACTGCCTCCATGCTGGACGACAACACCTCCTCCTTTAATTACCGGGTAGTGGAAGGGACCACCCACCTGTCCAATCACGCCTATGGTCTGGCTATCGACCTGAATCCCTTCTATAATCCCTATGTCACCCATCCCAATGGAGGCACGGTCATTTCACCTGTGGGATCCGAGCCCTATGCGGACAGGAATGCCGTTTTCCCCCACAAAATCGGACCTGGGGACTTGGCCTATGAGCAGTTCAAGGCCCACGGCTTTACATGGGGAGGCGACTGGAAGACAGTAAAGGACTATCAGCATTTTGAGAAAAAACAGCCCTAAAGAGGGATTTCCCCGAAGGCGGCCTGATACGACAAAGGGGTGAATTCGGGAAAAGACCTGGGATTTCCTCGAACCCGGGCCCGGTATGACAACGGGGTGAATTCAGGAAAAGACATGGGATTTCCTCGAATATAGGCCCTTTTTCGAGCTGGTTCGGTATATCAATAAGCATATTAGAAATTAACAATGGAAGGGGAATTTTGCCCATGAATTTTGAAAAAGGTAGGCCTCTGGATACTTCCGGACGGGAAGACCGGGAGATTCGGGTCTACGACATGTTGGATAATCTGGGAATTGAATATTATCGGGTGGATCACGCCCCCGCCAACAAAATGGAGGCCTGTTCGGAAATAGACAAGGTACTGGGCATCCGTATCTGCAAGAATCTATTTCTCAATAACCGGCAGATGACCAAATTCTATCTCCTCATGATGCCGGAGGACAAACCCTTCCACACGAGAGAGGTCTCACCCCAGATTCACAGTGCCAGACTTTCCTTTGGGGATGAAGACCATATGGTGGATTTGCTGGATGTCCACCCCGGAAGCGTCAGTATTCTGGGCCTCATGAATGACAGGGAAAAACGGGTCCAGCTTTTAATCGATGAGGATTTGCTGGATCTGGAATACCTGGGGTGTCACCCCTGCAAAAACACTTCCAGTCTCCGCATAAAGACGCGGGATATAATCGATACCTTCCTGCCTGCCGTGGATCATAATTATATAAAAATTAAGATTACAGGTGATTGAAACTTAATAGCCGGTTTGATATTATGATTTCAATATTAATCTGTTTTTATCATTTCTCATAATGATAGGGAGGAGGCAAGTATGAATCGGAAAAACAATATGGCTGTGATTATTCCAATTGTAATTGGAGTTGTCATAGCGGTAGCAGCCGTAGTTATCGGCATTGTCATAAGTAACAAGAATAAAGCTTCCGACTCAGAGGTAGCACAGCAGGCCCCGTCTCAGGTCCAGGCAGAGAGCAGCCAGGCGGTGGCCCAGGCCAAAGCCCCCAGTGAGACCGCGAATACGGCGGAGGACACCACTCCCAAAAGCGGAGGCAGTGCAGCCGAGGATTTCCAGAAGGGACAGGCCATCAAGAATGCCCTAAAGGATTCATCCCAGGACGACAGCTCCGATTTGGGAAATGAGGATACGGATATGTCGGATTCCGGAATGAATACCGGGGATAATGAAGGAAATGTCCAGACTCCTGAATTCGATGAAGAGTTCTATTCTACTGATGAAACCGCCAATATCGGGGATGTGGAATGGTTTGACGCCTGGATCATGATGGGACAGGCCCCCAGTGGATTTGAGAATGCCATCCCGATTTCCTCCCCGGAGCAGATGAACGGCGGCTGGCGCATGTATATGAGATATGACCCCAACGGCTCCTATACCAGCGATAATGTCCAACGCTTCATGCATGCGGATATCTATACCAGTGGGACCAATGTAAGGGTCAATATGAAGTTTGGCTCCATGTTCGATCAGTCCTCCGGCAAGTCCTATGATGAAACAGGGGACGGAGATGAACTGACAGGACCCCTGACTACGGATAACATCGGCTTTTCGGCCTCAGGGTCTATAGGTAAATTGGATATTACCGATGTTTTCTTCTATCAGGAAAAGCAGTTCGCCATCGGCCTCTTTACCTGGGTCAGCGGTGAAAAGGATGTGGTGGCCCTTATGAGACCCAACGGGTCCTTTAGCTTTGATTTTGAAGGTTCCGGCGGCAGCTCCAATGTGCCCGGAAATACCGATGACTCGGGCAAGTCCAACGGTTCGGCTAATCAGGGCGGATCCTATACTCAGGATCAGATCATGAATGCGGCCCAGAAGTTTACAGGAGCCCCTGTGGTAGCCCTGGACAGCACAGATCCTGACGGCACCATGAATATCCATTGCTATGAGAATGTGAGGGAGAGTGACGGTACTGAGAGGATTTCAACCTGGAACTGGCTCTATATTAACCCCAAGACCCTGAAGGGTACAGATGTCCTGGGAGAACCTGTGGATTTAAGTGATTATATCTAGAAAATGTTTTGATAGAATAGGTTAGCATTAGAAGGGCCGCCCCATCCAAGGATGAGGCGGCCTGATTTTGTGTAGGCGACGAGCTGGAAGCCGTGGTGCAAGCTTGCTTGCAGACCACGGCTTACGTACAGTGTAGATAATGGGTTTCTTCACAGCCATGAGATAATATAAATAAAACTCATGGAGGTGCTGCATGTCAAAACACAGATCACGTAAAGAATGGATCGAAATCCTTGAAAACGCTGCAAGGTCCGGTATGAGTGTAT
>JAILCB010000310.1 GCA_024680595.1 Lachnospiraceae bacterium
TCCAGGACAGACGGAGAATCTTCCGGGTCAGGGTCTGAGGCCAATAGTACAGTTAATGGGGGTGAAAAATGATTTATTTGAGATTATTCTGGGAATTCTTCAAGACGGGACTATTTGCAATCGGCGGCGGACTGGCAACTCTCCCCTTCCTATATGAAATATCTGCCGTAACCGGCTGGTTCACCACGGGAGACATCCTCAATATGATTGCAGTCTCCGAGTCCACCCCCGGCCCCCTAGGCGTAAATATGGCGTCCTATGTGGGATATATGACATTGGGAGTCCCGGGCTCCTTTATTGCCACCATAGGCCTGGTATTTCCATCTGTCATCATCATTATAATGGTATCCAAGATCCTGAATAAATTCAAGGAGTCTGAATTGGTGCAGCGGGTTTTCTACGGCCTCCGCCCCGCTTCTACGGCCCTCATCGCCGCGGCAGGCCTGGGAGTTGCCAAGGTCACACTCTTAAATCTGGATCTCTATCAAGAAACGGGAAATCTCATAGATGCCTTCCAGATTCCAATGATTATCCTGGCGGTGGTAATCTATGCCGGCCTGAAAATATTCAAAAAGCATCCCATTGTCTATATCGCCATAGCGGCGGTGGCCGGCGTTGTCTTCCAGCTCTAATTATTGCAAAAGAAATAAATACACTGATCAGCAAGGGCTGCCGCAACATCTATTGCGACAGCCCTCTTTTACTTAGCAGAAGCCTTTCCGAATGCGTCAGGGAAAAGCCTGCTTATTATCTCTCACTCTAGTCCTCTTGGGGGAAGCGCTTGGTAGTGCCGAATTTGGTGGTCTGCAGCACATCCCTCACCTCATAGCCGGACTCCTTCAGGCGCTCCATCATCTTCTCCACAGAAATCTCTCCGGTGGCCTTTAGAACCACCTCCGTCCCTCTTTCCTTGGTATGGAAGACCGCCAGAGACTCCAGATTAGCCTCTTCCTCTGCAAAGCACTTGGCCACACCCATGAAAAAGCCGGGCCGGTCCTCACAGACAATGACAAAACGGGTTCCCTGATGCTTATAGCCCAATAGATCCGTAAAGACCTGGAAAATATCCTTTTCCGTAATAATTCCAATGACATGATTGTCGGAATCCACCACAGGCAGGACGGCAATCTCATTATCGATCATCTTCTGGGCCGCTTCCTCAATAAAGACATCCTCTGTAATGGTCTGCACGTTCCGTATCATGATATCGGAAACCTTAGTTTTGGACAGCAGATAATTCAGCTCATAAATGGAAAGGGATGTATTCTTGGAGCCGCTGGACTCTTCCACCAGGCCGCTAGTCACCAGGCCAATCAGCTTATTGTCCCCATCCACAACGGGCAGCCTGTGGAAGCTGTTTTTTGCCATAATATCAATGGCCTTGGAAATCACCACATCTGCAGTGATAGTAAATGGACTTCTCGTCATATGATCCTTTACATACATTCTCAAAACCTCCTTTATCCACCCAAATAAGCCTTCTGCACCCTCTCATCCCTGGACAGCTCTTCTCCTGTTCCCGACAGGGTGATAAGGCCGGTTTCCAGCACATAGGCCCGGTGAGCAATGGATAGGGCCCGCTTGGCATTCTGCTCCACTAATAGGACAGTAGTGCCCTTTTCATTAATTTCCTCGATAATATGGAAGATCTCAGAAACCAGCAGGGGTGAAAGGCCCATGGAGGGCTCATCCAATAGGAGTATGGAGGGCTTGGCCATCAGGGCCCTGCCCATGGCCAGCATCTGCTGCTCTCCTCCGGACAGGGTTCCGGCCGCCTGGGTCCGTCTCTCCTTCAATCGGGGAAAGAGACCGTAGACATTCTCCAAATCGGCGGCAATCTCCAACTTATCCTTTCTGGTATAGGCCCCCAGAATCAGGTTCTCTTCCACAGTCTGCTGGGCGAAAACCCTTCTTCCCTCGGGAACCTGGGCCAGGCCCATACCCACGATCTTGTGGGGTGTGACCTTGGTCAGATCCTTATCATCCAAAAGAATACTGCCCGAGCTGGGATGAATAAGACCCGATATGGTATGCATTGTCGTGGTCTTTCCGGCCCCGTTGGCACCAATCAGGGTGACAATTTCCCCATCCTTTACCTCAAAGGAAATCCCCTTAATGGCCTCAATCATTCCATAGCTAACCTTTAAATCTGTTACTTTCAGCATGGCTTCCTCCCGTCACTCGCCCAGATAGGCCTGAATGACCTGCGGATTCGCCTGAATCTCCTCAGGCGACCCCTGCGCCAGCATCATTCCGTAGTTCAGTACTGTTATTCTCTCGCAAATACCCATAACCAGCCGCATATCGTGCTCAATTAATAGAATGGCAATTCCAAAGTGATCCCTGACAAAGCGGATCATGGTCATGAGATCCTCCGTCTCCTGAGGATTCATACCGGCGGCGGGCTCGTCCAATAAAAGGAGCTTGGGTCCGGTGGCCAGGGCCCGGGCTATCTCCAGCCGCCTCTGCTCACCATAGGGCAGGTTCTCCGCCGTCATCTCCGCCTTGTCCTCCAGTCCGAAGATTTTCAGGAGCTCCATAGCCTTGAGCTCTGCCTCCCTCTCTCTTGAAAAAAAGGTGGGCAGCCTCAGAATGGCTGTGAAGGGAGAATAGCTTACGGAATTATGTAAACCCGTCTTAACATTATCCAGAACCGACAATTTGGAAAAAAGCCTGATATTCTGGAAGGTTCTGGCAATTCCCGCCTTATTCATCCCGACAACATCCTTCTTCGCCGTATCTTCACCGCAAAAGAGAATTTGTCCTCTAGTGGGATTATAAACCTTGGTCAAAAGATTGAAAACCGTGGTTTTACCGGCTCCGTTAGGGCCAATCAGTCCCACAATCTCCTTATCATAGACCGCAATATTCAAATCATTAACGGCCGTCAGACCGCCGAAATCAATGCCTAGCTCCTTGGTCTCCAGTATGGGGCTGCCACTGGGCCTGCCCTTCTTGCCGGATTCCTGAGAAACAGCTTTTACATTATCAGCCATATATTTCCTCCGCCATGTCCTGAAAGCTCCTTATTGCAAAGAGCGGTCAAAACTCCTTACTGGGTATCCTGATTCCTCCCCTGCTTCACAGAGCGGTCAGAACTTCTTAATCGGTATTAGTATCCTCTTTCAGGGGTGATTCCCTCAGGTCTCGCTCCCCTTTTGCTGACTGTCCTTCCCGGAAAATTTCTGCCTAAACTTCTGGAATCTGGTCTTCAGATTCTCATTATTGGTGATAATCATGATAAGAATCAGAACGATTGCGTATATGAGCATCCGGTAATCCTGCATGGAACGCAGCATCTCAGGCAGACAGACTAGAATAATGGTGGAAATAATGGTTCCCGTCATATTGCCCAGTCCGCCCAGCACCACGTAAACCAGAATCAGAATCGAGGTATTAAAGTCAAACTTGGAGGGTACCAGGGTGGAATAATTCAGTCCATAGAGGGCTCCCGCGGCTCCCGCCAGGCTGGCGGATATGACAAAGGCCAGCATCTTGGTCTTGGAAATAGGGATTCCTACGGACTCCGCGGCAATCCGATTATCCCTGGCCGCCATGATAGCCCGTCCGCTGCGGCTATAGATTATATTAAAGACCACAAAGAGGGCAATGAGAATCAGGATAACTCCGGCCGTGAAATTGGCGATTCGGGCCGTGCCGGTGGCACCCATGGGACCGTTCAGGAGCATCTTTCCACCGGGGGCCAGCTTGGTCTTATTCTCTACCAGGCTGAGCTGGAAGCCGTTTTCATCAAATCCGAAATACATATTGGTGATGACGCTCTTGATAATCTGACCGAAGGCCAGGGTCACGATGGCTAAATAGTCGCCCTGCAGCTTCAAAACGGGAATTCCGATAATGAAGCCGAAAAGCATGGCCAGAATCACTCCGCCTATGATGGCCAGAATTAGCCTAATGGCAGGATTTGGTACGGCATTTACCAGATAGCCCGAAACACATATGGCGCCAAAGGCTCCCACACTCATGAAGCCCGCCTGACCCAGATTCAATTCACCGGAAATACCTACATTTAGATTTAGGCCGATAGCCGCCACGATATA
>JAILCB010000314.1 GCA_024680595.1 Lachnospiraceae bacterium
CTCGGCGGCTCTGCGATGAAAGGCGCAAATCTGAAATCCATCAGACTTGCGCCTTTTTATTCAAGTCTCGCCCACGGGATTTGGCGCAGGATTCGGATCAGCGTCATCTGACATCCTCCAGTCCTAATCCCTACGCATGCCGGCGGAACGTTTATCCCGGCAGGAGATTTGACCCCCGCTGAGAGGAATTTGTCATAACCCGTCGCTAAAGATGCGGGACTCTTATCACACCAGGATAGCATCCCTTGAATTCTAATGATACTACTCTTCTTCTGTAAGGGAATCCTTATCATATGCACTTCCGTAGGCATAGTCACTCCATTCGCTGTACTCCCTGTCATCCCCTTTTCCATTATAAGCTCTTACCTTAATTCTAAAGTCGAATTCATCCTGTGCGCCAGTCCGGTAAGTGGTTTGGCTTGTATCAGCTGTTACTTCATTCTCTGGCTCACGAAATGTCTCTTCTGTCCGATATTTACTCTCTTCAAGAATTTCATAGCCATCGGCTCCCTCAACAGCCTCCCATTCAAAAACCACCTCAATGGCCTCTTCCCCCGGCTCCATGATGCCATCCTTCACCACAGGGATCTGTAGTGCGACAGCCCGGGCCGTTTCCCCGCTAACAGGCTCTCCAACCTGTCCTGTATTTGCCATATCCTTTGATGCCTTCCCACATCCCGCTGCCGCAAGGATTAGTAGAAAGGAAAACCCAATAAATCCAGCCTTATTCATAAAAATTCTATCTCCTGTCTGTCAAAGAAAATCCTGTCAATTATAGCATAAATCATAGCCATTCTTTAAGAATTCTGATATAGTATAGTATTATTCTTGTTAAAAAGCAGCATTTCCGCATATCTAACCAATATTTCTGATGTTTAGGAGTCTTACCCGGATAACCCATGGGCTATGGACATTTCTAATATTTTGACTCGAATTATTCATTTCAGACAAACTACAAGGATTTGATATGGACCAGAAAGCAGGGTAATTACAATTAAAGAAAATAGAACAGATGGCATGAGGATTATCAAATATGAATGAATATGAACTGATTAATCAGATTATCTCACTATTAGATTATATAATTGATAATAACGAAACGATAAGCGATAAAGATTTTGAGTCAAGTATCCGAACCATATATGATATTCTCAACTCTTTCTTCAAGGTCGCTTCTAATGAAGAGGAATTGAACTTCCTGGGTAGTATGATCGACAATGGGGATATCAATTTCATCAATTTTTATCGCAAATGCCAAACCGCCCTTATTAAAAGCCTTTTTTCCCAAAAGGAAGCTCTAATAAAAGCCAGACAGGTTGATGATGCAAAGATTAACTATTTAATAAATCAAGTTAAGGACAATAAATCCAAACATGATTTTTCAGACAGATATATTGAACTGGATAATATCGTAAAAGCATTCAATAAACGTTATCAGGAAAAGTCAGAACATTTTAAGGGAAAAGGGGTTATTTATAGTACTATTACAGGAAACTATGATTCTATTAAGGAACCTTTATTTGACGGTGAACTGGAATATATTCTATTAACAGATAGACCCCATGAAGGATATAAGGGAAAATGGCAGATAAAAGTTGTGGACAATCCAAAGGATCTCCCTCCGGACAGATTTGCCCGGTATTTAAAAATGCATCCCTTTGAACTGTTCCCTGACTACGACTGGTCCGTCTATCTTGATGGCAAACAATTAGTAACCGGAGATTTCAATGAATTCGTAAGCTTGTTCGGAAAAAATAGCGGTATGATTTGTTTTCCTCATTTTGATACCAATACCCTAGAGGAACAGGCAAATGCAATTTCCATATTTGGAAAAGCAAATCTAGAGGAGTTAAAAAAGCAAATAAAACACTATAAGGATCTTGGTTACAAAGAAAAAGGCTATTTAATTGAAACCGCCTGCCTTGTCAGGGACCATCACGACGAGGCTCTGAAAAAGGTTATGGATGATTGGTGGAAAGAACTAAATTCATTTAACCACAACAGAGATCAGATGAGCTTTGATTATGCCTGCTGGAAAAATGGCTATGAATATGATTTATGTAATCAAATTGTATATGCCAATCCATGGTGTATTGGAACAGTCACACACTAAAGAATATTAATCATTATGGAGAAAGTAATGAATATAGAAGAAAAAATCAAGGAGTTAGAGAATAATTCCAATTCCCAGCAAAAAATGTTAGAAAGCATCTCTTCTGATATTAAGGAAGTTATGTGGGCCAATGTTTATCACGATACTGTTAGGGGATGTCCCTGGTTTCCCGAGGGTGGCTTGCCTTGCTGGCCCGGCAGGGGTGCCGTCGGATATCAATATATGTATGTGGCCTTTCGCATCCTGAATGAACTGCAGCCTACAAGCATATTGGAAATTGGAATGGGGCAATCTACCAGACTAATTGGTCAATTCATTAAGACCAGGAACTACGATAAGGATTATAGACACTATTGTATAGAGCATGATGCCAATTGGTCTGAAATCTGCAAGCAACAATTTCCCCTGGATGAAGAAAGGTCGGAAGTTATCGTACTGCCTCTGACGACAATGTCCTTTACAGATGAGAAAGGTAATTCTAGAGATACCATTATCTATGATGGCTTCTTCGATGCCCTAAACGGCAAAAAATTCCAGCTTATATCCGTGGATGGCCCTTATGGGTTTAATGATCCTCTTTATTCCAGAATTGATATTCTTGAAATCATCCCCCAATGTCTTTCAAATGATTTCTGCATACTAATTGATGATTATGACCGTCCCGGCGAAAGGAGAATGACAGAAGCACTTATGTTCAAATTAAAGGAGGCAGGAGTGGAGCATGAGGGCGGGGTCTATGTGGGGAAAAAGCAAATGGCCATCATAACATCTCCTTCATGGGCATTTTTGCGTCTCATGTAATATTCATCCTATACCTATCCTTTTTTACAATAGGGAAGGGAAGAACCTCCTTCTAGATCGGGCTTCGTCCACATCTCTTTGTCAAAATCGAGGGAAGATGTAAATCGCACCCTCTCCGCGAGCCACCGGTCGGCTTTAGCCGACAAATTTCATCTCGGCGGCTCTGCGATAAAACAACCCCCGGAGCTTTCCCTCCGGGGGTTGTCCGTCGAAGCGACAGGATTTGAACCTGCGGCCTCTGCGTCCCGAACGCAGCGCTCTACCAAACTGAGCCACGCTTCGAAATTCAATTTGTCAATGGGAGTTTTCCCGTTTCACGAGTCTCTATTCTATGATTTCTTTCCATATTTGTCAAGTAGATTTGATTGCTATTCACCCCCGAAACTGATATAATTTTCACAATTAGCCTAGATCTTGACGTGGGATCATGGCAGACAATTGAATACCAGATTGGCTCAGGAAGGAGGTAACTATAGGATGTTGTTTCAGACTACCCCCGAGCATGAAAAGCTGCGGGCGGAAATTCGCGCATTCGCGGAAAAGGAAATCGCTCCCATTGCATTCCGTTTGGATAAGGAAAATGCCTTTCCCGACGAACAGGTCAAGATGATCGGAGAGAATGGCTGGATGGGCCTTCCCTATCCAAAGGAGTACGGTGGTGCCGGAAAAGATGTTTTGAGCTACGCCATTGCTGTTGAAGAGCTGGCCCGGGTGGACGGCGGCGCGGGCGTTATCCTATCGGCACATGTATCTCTCGGTACCTATCCCATTGCAGCCTTCGGAAACGAAGAGCAAAAGCAGAAATATCTGGTTCCTCTGGCTAAAGGTGAGAAAATCGGGGCCTTTGGCCTGACAGAGGAGAATGCGGGATCGGATGCCGGAGGCACCGAAACCACCGCCGTGGACAAAGGCGACTATTACCTATTGAACGGCGGCAAAATCTTCATTACCAATGCACCTAAAGCAGACATTTATGTAGTCTTTGCAGTAACGACTCCGGACATCGGAACCCGGGGTATCTCCGCCTTTATTGTGGAAAAGGGATGGGAAGGCTTTGATTTCAGCCCCCATTATGATAAACTGGGAATTCGTTCTTCCAGCACGGCTGAGCTCATCTTTAATGATGTCAAGGTCCCCAAGGAAAATCTCCTGGGCAAGGAGGGTCAGGGCTTCAAGATCGCCATGTCCACTCTGGACGGCGGCCGAATCGGCATTGCGGCCCAGGCTCTGGGTATAGCCCAGGGTGCCTATGAGCACGCTTTGGCCTATGCCAAGGAGAGAATCCAGTTCGGTGCCCCCATTGGAGTCAATCAGGGTGTATCCTTCAAGCTGGCAGACATGGCCACAAAGCTGAATGCGGCCCGTTTCCTGGTCTATTCCGCGGCAGAAAAGAAGGAAGCCCATGAGCCTTATGGAATGGATGCTGCCATGGCCAAGCTCTATGCCTCTGATTCCGCTATGGAAATCGTAACCGATGCCCTACAGGTCTTCGGCGGTTCCGGCTTTATGAAGGGCATGGAAGTAGAGAGGGCCTTCCGGGATGCCAAGATTACCCAGATTTACGAGGGCACCAACGAGGTACAGCGTCTGGTCATTTCTTCCTATCTCTTAGGAAAGCTAAAGAAGAGCTCCGGCGGCGGTGGGCGCAGCGTGGCCAGAAAGCCCGCCCCTGTCACCGGCATCCGGAAGAATCAGATTTTCAAGGAAGGCAGTGCAGAGGATAGGGTCAATGCCCTGGCTGCCGCCCTTAAGAGTGACGGCTATGACTTTACAGTGGGAATCCCCGCCGATACCCCTATCGCCCAAGCCGAGCGGGTGGTTTCCGCAGGTATGGGCATAGGTCCCAGGGAGAATATGAAGCTCATCGAGGATCTGGCAGCGGCAGCGGGTGCCGCCATCGGCTCATCCCGTCCAGTAGCAGAAACCCTCAAATATGTGGAGCTCAACCGCTATGTAGGTATGTCCGGACAGAAATTCACAGGCAATCTCTACATAGCCTGCGGTATTTCCGGTGCAAAGCAGCACCTCAAGGGCATCAAGGATGCTTCCACCATTGTAGCCATCAATAAAAACGGCAATGCCCCCATTTTCAAGAACTGTGATTATGGTATTGTCGGAGATGTTAATGAAATCCTGCCTCTTCTCACAAAGGCATTGGATACCGGAGAAAAGAAGCCTGCGCCAAAGATGGTCAAGATGAAGCGGCCCCAGCCGCCTAAGCCCGAGCCTATCGGACCTAGATGCATCTGCTCCGGCTGCGCTTACGAATATATTCCGGAACTCGGAGACCCCGAAGCCGATATCGCCCCCGGAACCCTCTTTAAAGATCTGCCGGAAGACTGGGTCTGCCCGGAGTGCGCCGAGGAAAAGAGTAATTTCGTCGAGGCTGATTATCACGGATTATAAAAAGGAGGATATAATCGCATGTATTATGTCAGAAAAGTTACGGATGACATCTGGTGGGTCGGGGCCAACGACCACCGGACCCATCTCTTTGAGAATATTCATCCGATTCCCTTAGGAGTTTCCTATAACAGCTATCTCCTAATGGATGAACACCCCGCCCTTTTCGATACTACAGACTGGTCCGTCTGCCGCCAGATGATCGAGAATATCGAGCATGTTCTGGACGGAAGGGAACTGGAATACCTGGTAATTAACCATTTAGAGCCCGACCATGCGGCAAGTCTGGGTGAAGTCCTGGCCTATTGGCCCGCTGTGAAGCTGATTTCCACCAAAAAAGGCTTCATGCTGGCCCGCCAGTTCGGCTTTGCCGTAGACGATCAGGAATGCATTACTGTAAAGGAAGGAGATACCTTCTCCTTTGGAAAGCACGAGGTCACCTTTGTAGAGGCCCCCATGGTCCACTGGCCTGAGACTATGGTGACCCTGGACCTGACGGACGGAGTCCTCTATTCTGCGGATGCTTTTGGCTCCTTTATGGCTAATGACGGAAAGCTTTTCGCCGATGAGGTGAATTATGAAAGGGACTTCCTGGACGAGGCCCGCCGCTATCTCACCAATATCGTGGGCAAGTACGGCACCCACATCCAGCTGCTTCTGGGCAAGGCCGCAAAGGTATTAGATAAGATCAAGATCATTGCCCCTCTCCACGGACTAGTATGGAGAAAGGATCTCATGTGGTTCATCGATAAATATGACCACTGGTCCAAGTATGTGCCTGAGGAAAAGGGCGTACTCATTGTCTACGCCTCTATGTATGGAAATACCGAGTCTGCAGCCCAGGCCCTGGCAGGCAAGATCGTAGAAAAGGGCATGACCAATGTGAAGGTCTGTGACGTGTCCAATACCCACGTCTCCTACCTGATTTCAGACGCCTTCAAGTATTCCCATATTGTGCTGGCCTCTGTGACCTACAACCTGAATATTTATCCGGTCATGCATGATTTTCTGGATGAAATGAGGCTTTTGAATCTGCAGAACCGCACTTTCGCCATCATGGAGAACGGCTCCTGGGCATGCAAGTCCGGAGATCTGATGCAGAAGTTCATTGAGACGAATCTGAAGAATACGACCGTTCTGAATGAGCGGGTTTCCATGGCCTCTGCCCTGACTCCTGAAAAGGAAGGAGAATTGGATACCATGGCTCAGGCCATTATCGATTCCATGGCAGAGGTATCCACCGAAACCAAGTAAAAATCACTCATTCATCTCGGCTCCATATGAGTTAAGATGATGAAATACATCTATTATCTTTTGATTCACATATGTTTTACAGAACTTAAATATTAGCCTATTAAGAAACCCGGCCTCCAATTGGAAGCCGGGTGTTTCATTTCGCAATCTGGAAAGGGCCGGAACCACAAAAGGGAAATATATCCCATCTAAAGCAGGAGACCTTCCGATTCCCTTACTTGTCCCATTCAAAAATCGCAACTACTCTATATTGAAATTACCATGATTGCAAGAGCCAGCAAAAGCCCAAAAATTGCGGGCACCGTCCACACATGAGGTCTCCGGACCTGCACAATTGCACCGTCCGAATCTACTATCCTCAAGTCCTTTTTCTTAAAGATCTGCATAAATCTCTCAACCCCACCAGTTTCATTTCTGGAAATGACATAGACCAGGGCCGCCGCAAAGATGGTAAAAAATACCGCCAGCACACTGTAGATCCCAAAACTAAAGGCCATGGCTTCATTAGTATAGACAGCCTCATCCATGAGCTCATCCCCCGCCAAATAGGCAGCCGCCACAGAGGAGAAATTAATCATGGCATGTCCGATGAAACCCGGATAAATGCTTCCCGTCACCTCCGTCAGGAAACCAAAAGCAATTCCAATGACGAAAGCATAGGCCATTTGATTGAAATTCAAGTGCATACAGCCAAACATTAAAGCCTGCAGCAGGATTGCCGGAAGAATTCTGCCGGACCGCCTGAGTCCTGCATATATGACTCCCCGAAAGACCAGCTCCTCACAGAAAGGCCCCACGATAGCAAAGGTCAGAACAGAAAGAGAAAAGCGGTTATTTGAAGAAATCATAGTTGATGTCATCTCAACAGCCACATTATCCGTGAAAAACATGGTAAAAGCATTCAGGGCGTTAATAAGGGGATAAAGACAAAAAACCATTACAAGGGTCAGGAGAATCGTAGAGAATTTCACATTCCGAAAACGAAACACTTCCCCTACCTCTGCCCTGAAGCCAAGGGCAAAAAGCAAAGCCGGAACCAGAACTACCCCCTCACTTAGAAATGTATTGGCAGTCAGGGAAAAATTAACAGAATATCCAAGGAGGATTATAGCGGACAAAAGAACAGAGAGCGTAATGAAATTAATTATAATAATCATATAGAGAAGTCCCGACCGAAAGGGGGTCATTCCCTGCTTTTTCATAAAATCACACCCTCCTAATTATCGATAAATCGTTCAAAAGAAGGTAGGACATTTAAGGCTCTTGCTCAAAGAATTTCGTAAGCTTGTCTTGATCCTCAGGCTCATCAGCCACCACTTCAATTTCTGATATCGTTCCGTCAGAAAAAATATTGGCCAGAGAAACATATTGGGCCAGCCTGGACTTCAAGTTCAGTCTATCCCCCTCATCTGTTAAAAGCTCTACCTTTCCCCTGCAATTATCAATCACCTTGAAAAACTTGTCAACATCACCAATCTTTTTTATTTTCAAATTCAGGCCTCCTATTTGCTTTCTACACAGACGATCTGACTAGGCTCTATCCTAACTAGGCCCTGCTTCATGAGATGGCCCACCGCCCTCTTGAAGGCATTCTTACTCATGTGGCAGGTATCCCGGATGAGCTCCGGATCCGCCTTGTCTGTAAAAGGCAGAAAACCGCCCCGATCCTTCATCAGGGCCAAAATGGCCTCGCTGTCATCATCCATCTGCAGCCAGGCCTTTTTCCGGAGAGAAAGATCCAGCCGGCCATCCTCCTTTACGGCAACCACCCGGGCCGCTACCAAATCCCCGGGCTTAGCCTCATGAGAGAAATCCTTTGCGGGAATGAGACCGCTATAACGGTAGTCTACGGCTACAAAAGCCCCAAATTTCTCGCTAACCTCATAGAGAAGTCCTTCTACCTCATCATCCTTTTCATAAGGGGAACCGGCCTTCAAATAGTGATAGACCCTTGTGGTGGCGGCCAGCCGGCCACTCTTATCAATATACATGGTAACCAGGGCCTTGTCCCCCTCTTCTAAGGGATAAAGCTGTTCCCTAAAAGGCAGTAAAAGATCCCTTTCCAGACCCATATCCAGAAATGCCCCAATCTTTGCTGTCTCTTTTACGGTTAGAAGGGCGACCTCATGCAGGCGAATCAAGGGCTTATTCACCGTAGCAATCATCCTGTCATTGGAATCCCGGTAGAGAAATACCTCAACCTCATCCCCTACAGCCGCATTCTCAGGCACCTGCTTTCTCGGAAGCAAAACCTCCTCGGGTCGGTTCTCTTCCATATCCCGTCCGCCGGAAAATCTATCATTATGAGAGCCCCCTTCGGAAAATCTGTCATCATGACCATCTCTGGAAAATCTGCCCTTTCGATAATCCCGTGACTCTTCTCCGGAAATCCTGCCCCTTCGGACATCCCTCGACTCTTCTCCGGAGAACCTGCCCCTCCGGACATCCCTCGACTCTTCTCCGGAAAATCTGCCCCTCCGGCCGTCCCGCGACCCCTCTCCGGAAAACGCGGCCCTTCGGCCATCCACCGAATCCTGTCTAGATGACCTGCCACTGCGGCTATTTTTCTCCTCTCCAGAGTCCCGTCCGCTTCCGCCCTCCTGGCCATCCTCCGTGAGATAGACGCCAAAAGGCACTTCTCTGGCAATCTTTAATTTCTGAACCTCACCTAGCTTCAGCATAATCCGTCCTTAATCCCCATTCTTCGTCTCAAATGCCACCAGGTGCTCCTCCCCATACATCCTGCGGAGCTTCGGCTTCTCAATCTTTCCGGTAGCATTCCGGGGCACATCAGCAAATATAATCTTGCGGGGCCTCTTATATTTAGGAAGCTCCCTGCAAAACTCATTCATTTCCTCTTCCGTGCATTCCATTCCTTCTTTTATGGAAATGATGGCACCTGCAATCTCGCCCAGCCGCTTGTCCGGCAGGCCTATCACCGCCACATCATGCACCTTGTCATTCTTTCTAATAAAGTCCTCAATCTGCACAGGATAAAGGTTCTCTCCGCCACTGACAATGACATCCTTCTTCCTGTCCACCAGGAAAATAAAGCCATCCTCATCCTGCATAGCCACATCCCCAGTCTTGAGCCAGGGTCCGTCCAGAACCTCGGCAGTGGCTTCCGGATTCCTATAATAGCAAGTCATGACACCGGGACCCTTGACACAGAGCTCTCCCGCATCCCCCTGCCTGACATCATTACCTTGATCATCAATAATCTTGCATTTCCAGCCATATCCGGGGATACCGATGGCACCCACCTTATGAATATTCTCCACACCCAAATGGACACAGCCGGGTCCAATGGACTCAGAAAGGCCGTAATTGGTGTCATATTGATGGTGGGGGAAATACTCCTTCCAGCGTCTAATAAGAGAAGGCGGCACAGGCTGGGCCCCTATATGCATAAGCCTCCACTGATCCAGATCGAAATCTTCCTTCTTGATGACTCCGCTGTCCAGGGCCTCCAGAATATCCTGGGCCCAGGGCACCAAAAGCCAAACGATAGTACAGTGCTCCCTAGATACCGCTTCAAAAATATACTCCGGCTTCGTTCCCCTCAAAAGCACCGCCTTAGACCCGGCAATGAGACTGCCGAACCAGTGCATCTTGGCGCCTGTATGGTAAAGAGGCGGAATACAGAGGAAACAGTCATCCCTGTCGGTGCCATGGTGCATCTGCTCCACTTTGGCCGAATGCATGAGACTTCTATGCTTATGGAGAATGGCCTTGGGAAATCCTGTGGTTCCGGAGGAAAAGTAAATGGCTCCGTCATCCTCATCCTCGATTCGGACAAGCGGCGCCTCACTGGAACAGTTAGCCACCAGCTCCATATAGCTCTCCGCAAAGGTAGGCCGGTTTTCGCCTACATAGATTAAAAGCCTGCCCTTACTGATCTTCTCCTCAATGGCCTCGATACGGCCAATAAATTCAGGTCCGAACAGAAGCACATCCACTTCCGCCAGATCGGCACAGTAAAGAATCTCTTCCGAGGAGTATCTGAAATTAAAGGGAACCGCAATAGCTCCTGTCTTCAGAATTCCGAAATAAATCGGCAGCCATTCCAGACAGTTCATCATGAGAATCGCTACCTTATCCCCCCGCTTGACCCCTCTTCCCAGCAGCATATTGGCAAGCCGGTTGGCCTTTTCATCAAATACCTGCCAGGTAATCTCTCTGCGGTAGGGTTCATCGGTAGTGGGCTGAATCAGGGAATATTCTTTCCATGTCATACGGATGGTTTCCTTCTGCTCAGGATTCACCTCCACCAGGGCGACTTCATTTCCATACAATTTGCGGTTTCGTTCCAAATAATCAGTGATTGGCATATTTCCTCCTATGCCGCGTCTCAGCGGGAATCAATAAGGAAAAGCCCCCAAAGGGACTCTTCCTCCAGACCTATTCTAAGGGTTCCGGAAAATGGCGTAGTTTGCGGATCATAACAGATCCGCCCCAAAAAAGCAATAAGGGCACAAATGTCGGATGCTATTGCCGCCGCCCCTGCTGAACAGGCCCTTCTAATCAACTCAATGCGTTAATGCGTTTGTGCGATAAAGCACATTATACAAAGGGAAGTATCAGAATGCAAGGGCATTTCTTCATCCAAAAATCCCTATAGAATCCTCTCCGGCCTAAACTTCAAAAAATCTCCGGATACCAGCCTATAGAAAACCCCGTTCACATCTCCATGAAAACTGTCATAATAGCGGGCCTCCCCGTGGCAATGGGAATAAATGACCTGCTCAGCCCCATACTCCTCTGCCATTCGGGTAAAAGGACTCCAGGCCTCTCCTATGCTGGTGGGCGGATAGTGCAGAAACATGAGAAACCTCTCATATCCCGCCGCCCTTGCCAGTTCAAAGGATGTCCTAAGTCTCTCCAGCTCCCTCTCCCTAATCTTCAGGAAATGTTTTCTGCTTTCCTTACCCTCATAGCACCTGCCCTTACTGCCCACCAGGGCATAGTCCCCATATACTGCATAATTATTTTGAAGAAAGAAGAGCCTGCCTTTGAATTCCTGATTCAGCTTCTCCGTTTTTTTGGCATCCCAAAACATATCATGATTACCCCGAAGCATAATCTTTCGCCCCGGCAAACCTTCTATAAATTCAAAATCCGCCATACACTCCGATAGCTTTTTGCCCCAGGAATGGTCTCCCGTGAGAACGATTGTATCCTCATCCTTTATAAGCTTTCTCCAATATTTCTCAATCTTTTTGGGATGATTCTTCCAAACCGCCCCAAATGAATCCATGGGTTTATCCGTTCCAAAGGACAGATGTAAGTCCCCCATTGCATATAGTGCCATAATCCTCCCCCAAGATTTTTTTCATTCCCAACCCCGGCTATTCCCCTACCGCCTCCCTGCAGCAGAGAATGCCGCTCTTTCATAAACTGGAAAATCTGACAATCCAACCGGTCCCCGTGACCGGGGCTGCCGCTCTTTCATAAACCGGAAAATCTGACAATCCAGCCGCCCCTTAGCAGGGCTGCCGTGCCTTTCATTAGCAGGAAAAGCAGGCAAGCCCGGTCCGCCCCTTAGCAGGGATCCAGGCTCTGCGTCAAATGCGGCAGACTTTAGGCAGGTTGAATCATTATAGTACACCTATCCTTACAAAATAAACAGACACTACCAAACCCTTTTCTCTGCCACTTAGCTCTAGGGTCAGTCCAAACTACATTTCCAGATATAATAAAGCCAGAAACAAGAATTCCGAATCCATAAAGGGTTATAGCGAACTACAAGCAATTTCCACAATTATATTGTACAAATAGACTGATTCCTTTTCCATTTTTCGTTAATATTGACGAATTTTGTTTAAATGTACTAAAAATTCTTTTAATCATTTACTATTTTTAGAAAATTCATTAAAATAGATAAATAAACCTAATACAGAACCTTTAGAAAAGGAGGTTTCTATAATGAGCCAAACCAATATGCTGGCTATGATCCTGGCGGGAGGCCGGGGCAGCCGCCTGCACGAGCTGACAAATAAGGTCGCGAAACCCGCAGTATCCTACGGCGGAAAGTATCGAATCATCGATTTTCCCTTAAGTAACTGTGCCAACAGCGGCATTGATATCGTCGGCGTACTGACACAATATGAATCGGTTCTCCTCAATAGCTATGTGGCGGGCGGCGGACGCTGGGGACTGGACACCCGCGACAGCGGTGTATATGTCCTGACCCCCCGCGAGAAAGCAGATACCGGCTTTGATGTTTACCGTGGGACAGCTGATGCTATCTCACAGAATATCGATTTCATCGATACTTATGATCCTGACTATCTCCTGGTTCTTTCAGGCGATCATATCTACAAGATGAACTACGACAAAATGCTCCGTTTCCACAAGGAGAATAATGCCGATGCTACCATTGCAGTTATCAGTGTCCCCCTCAAGGAGGCCAGCCGTTTTGGTATCATGAATACCGACGATGAGCGCCGGATCGTGGAATTCGAGGAGAAGCCGGAGCACCCCAAGAGCACCCTGGCATCCATGGGTATCTACATCTTTAATTGGAAGCTGATGCGCAAAATGCTATTGGCCGATATGAAGAATCCGGATTCCAGCCACGATTTCGGCAAGGACTTCATTCCCGTCATGTTAAACGAGGGAAAACGCCTCTATGCCTATGAGTTCAAGGGCTACTGGAAGGATGTAGGAACCATTGACTCCCTGTGGGAAGCCAATATGGATCTCTTGGACAATAAGAACGAGCTGAATCTGGAGGATTCTTCCTGGAAAATCTATACAGAGGACTCCACCACCCTGCCTCAATACATTGGTCCCAATGCGAAGGTCAGTTCCGCCTATATTACCCAGGGCGTAGAAGTGGAAGGCGAAGTCTCCAACTCCGTCCTCTTCACAGGGGCAAAGGTACTGGACGGTGCCAAGGTCATAGATTCCGTTCTCATGCCGGGCAGTATTGTAGAAGAAGGTGCAACCGTAACAAGAGCACTTGTTGCAAATAACGTAAAAATCGGCAAAAACGCTGTTGTAGGCGAAGCCGGGAGTGAACACATCCTCCTCGTCTCCAAACGTGTGAAAGGAGAGGAATGATATGTCAAATCTTGCATTCGGAATCATTAATTTTCCGTCAAAGCACATAAAGGTCGAGGGTCTGGAGGACTACCGCCCCATTGCCGCATTCTCATTCCTAGGCAGATATAGGGTCATCGACTTCCCTATTTCTAATATGAGTAACAGCGGTATAGACCGCATTCACATTTATGTGAATAACAACCCCCGCTCCATATCTGAGCACATCGGATCCGGCCGTCATTACAATATTAACTCCAAGAGGGGTAAGCTGCAGCTTCTATTCCCTAAATATAACGATCCGGATTCCCTCTATAATACGGATATCCAGTCCTATTTGGAGAATATGGCCATTATCGACCGCACCTATAACCCCTATGTAGTCATAGCCCCCAGTTATATGGTCTTCAAGCAGGATTACGATGCCTTGCTTTTGACCCACATGAACTCCGGGGCAGACATCACCATGCTCTACCACAAGGTAGACAATGCAAAAGAGTATTATCTGAGCAGTAATGTTCTAAATCTGAACAAACAGAAGGGTGTCCTTTCCATAACCCAGAACCTGGGCAATACCAAGGACAAGAATATCTTTATGGACACCTATGTCATGAGTAAGGAGCTCTTTGTAAGCCTTGTCAAGGAGGCCAATAAAACCTCCTCCCTCTATACCATGATGGATATTATTAATGACAAGTGCAGTGAACTGGACATTCGGGGCGTGGCCCACAAGGGCTTCTTCGCCGCCCTGACCACCTTAAAGGAGTATTTCGACGCAAGCCGCCAGCTCTTAGACATCAAGGAAGCCAATGACCTTATCAGTGCCGACTGGCCTATCTATACCAAGACCACCGACAGCTGCCCTGCCCATTATTATGATGGTGCCCAGGTCAAGAACTCCATGATAGCCAACGGCTGTCTCATCGAGGGTACGGTAGAGAATTCGGTTCTGGGCAGAAATGTTCATGTCAAGAAGGGGGCCGTTGTAAAGGATTCCGTTATTCTGGCCTATACCTTAATTGATGAGAATGTCCATGTGGAGAATACGGTTGTGGATAAGTGGTGCAGACTTACCCACAAAAAAGAAATCATTTCTCCCCCGGACCATCTGGGATATGTCAAGAGAAACGATACCATATAGAAGAGAGTTCGACAGACTTGTGCGGAATTGGGGTCAGCGTCAGCTGACAGCCTCCGGGCCTAAGCCCGGCGGTTCCAGCTGTGCTATAGCCGCCGCAATACGAAACGTAGACCGGCCTTCTGCGGTCACGCGGATCATTTATCTCAGCAGGAGATTGGATTCCCACTGAGATAAACCTTTTCAAAAAGATAGAATAGGGCATCCATC